>JAATGK010000308.1 GCA_015654715.1 Alphaproteobacteria bacterium | reverse complement strand
TCGAACTTGGCGCCCGTCGCCAAGAGTTGCGCCGCGGCCGTCATGCCCGAGGCCTCCGACGACACGGCATCGATCTGCGGGCCGGGGACAAGGCCGGCCGTTGCCATCGCCGCCAGGAAACCGCGATAGCGCTCGGAGAATTCGGGATAATGGTTGGAGGCGTCGCCGAGGAAGGCGATCGAATGGCGGCCAAGGGTGATCAGATGCTCGGTGAGCATGCGCCCGCCATGGAAATTGTCGCTGCCGATGGAAAGGCCGGGCTGGCCGTCCAGCACCGCGCCCCAACGCACGAAGCGTGTGCCTTGTTCGATCAGTTGTTCGAGATGGGGGCGATAGGTCAGGTAATCGCCGTACCCGAGCAGGATCAGGCCGTCGGCCTTGCCGCTGTCTTCGTAATCCTCGTTCCAGTCTTGGGCGTAATGCTGGAAGGAGATCAAAAGGTCGAAGCTGCGCTTGGCGCAGGCGCGCGTGATCGAGCCCAGCATGGAGAGGAAGAACGGATTGATCTGCGACGGATCGGGGCTGGGGTCTTCGAAGAACAAGACCGCGATGGTATTGGAGCGCTGACGGCGCAGGTTGGAAGCGTTTTTGTCGACTTTGTATTTGAGTTCGCGGGCGATGGTCTCGATCTTGCGCCGCGTTTCCTCGTTGACGTTGGGATCGCCGCGCAAGGCGCGCGATACCGTCGACTGCGATACGCCGGCGCGATAGGCGATGTCGAACGACGTCGCTCTTTCGTGCACGCGAAGCCTTTCGTCGCTTGCGCCTTCCATGGGGGGCTCCACCCGTCCGCCTGTAAGTATGGCACACTTTTAGGGTCGCGAGGCAATACGGGCAATCGCTGGGTGGTCGCAGTGATGCACAAATGCAGCGGCTTGGTTAGTTATTGCCCAAGAGGAAGCGCAGCGAATCGGCCAGCCGCGCCCGCCAAGCGTCCTCATTGTGGTCGGCGCCGGAATAGGTTTTTGAGGCGAAATCAACGCCGGGTCTCCAGCCTAAGCTTACCAGCAGGGCGTCGATGCGGGCTTGGTAGGGAGCATAATTGGCATCGAGCCCGACCGTGCCGTGATCGAACCAGATCCGGCCCGGTGCCGGCGCTTTGTCCCGTAAATAGCCCTCATAAGCGGCAAAAAGCGTCTCGGTCGGGGAGGCTGGACCGGGCATCGCCATCAACCAATGGGTCGACAAGCAGCCCGCGCCGCCGAACACCTTTGGGTATTCCACCAGGGCGTAAAGCGAGATCAGTCCGCCCATGCTGGAACCCATGATGAAAGTCGCGGCACGCTCGGGTTTTGTGCGGTAGCGCGCGTCGACGAGCGGTTTCAACTCGTTTACCAAAAACCGCAGATAGGCGTCGGAATACGGCACGCCGCCGTTTTGAGTCGCGACGTCCTTTTGCATCGCCGGGTCGAGGCGATCGAAGGGCTTTTGCGGGTAATACTGGCGGGCGCGCTCGGGGCCTTTGTGATCGATGCCGACGATGATGACGGCAGGGATGCGCCCTTCGGCAATCAGCCCGGCCGCAACGGTATCGGCGCCCCAGGTGTGGCGATTCCACGACGTGGCGCGGCCGGCAGCCTCGAACAGGTTCTGGCCGTCGTGCATGTAGAGGACGGGATAGCGCGCCGAGCCGGTCTCGTAACCCGGCGGGAGCCAGACGCTAACAACCATCGAACCGGCGGCTGAAGCCATCATCTCCGGCGCAACCAAAATTCCCGGCGCAGCTTGTGCCTCGGTAAAGGCAAGGAGGGCGACCAGCCAGCGCCACATGGTATCAGGCCCTCGCCAGACGGGCTTCGTCACGGCAAAGTTTCAGCGGCGTGCCCGGAACCAGCGTGTGGTCCTTGCCCCAGATGGCGACGGTGACCGGCGACGGGCCTTGGTAAAGGACTTCCACGCCCTCGCGCGTCACCGACACTTCCACCGGCTGATCCTTGATCAAAAGCCGGAAGGTGTAGCGCTGCCAGCCCGCCGGAATCTGCGGATTCAGGATCAGCTTGCCGTCCGCGACCCGCTTACCGCCGAAGCCCTCCACAATAGCGAGCCAGGATCCGGCCATTGAAGTGATATGCAGGCCTTCGTCGACCTCGTGATTGTAATCGTCGAGATCGAGCCGGGACGTTCGCAAGTACAGCGCATAGGCCTTTTCCATCATGCCGAGGCGCGCCGCCAGAACGGCATGGATGCAGGGCGACAGCGACGATTCGTGCACGGTCCGCGCTTCGTAGAAATCGAAATGGTGTTTCAAGCTGTCATGGTCGTAGCGTTCTTCGAACAGGTACATGCCTTGCAAGGTGTCGGCCTGTTTGATGAACGGTGAGCGCAAGATGCGATCCCAGCTCCAATGCTGGTTGATCGGGCGTTGTTCGGGCGCGATGTCGGCGGTGGTGATCGGCTCCTTGTCGAGATAGCCATCCTGCTGCAGGAAAATCTTGCGCTGCGGATCGAAGGGGAAATACATGCCGGCGCTGATGGCCGTCCACAGCGCGGTTTCGCCGGCGCGGTCAAGCGCGGTTTTGGTCACGATCTCGGCCAAGCGGCGCGGCGCGGATTTTTCGACGGCGGCAAGCGCCTCGCGCGCATAATCCAGGCACCAGCACGCCATCAAATTGGTATACCAATTGTTGTTGACGTTGTTCTCGTATTCGTTCGGCCCGGTGACGCCGAGGATGACGTATTTGCCCTTGTCCGGCGAGAAGGTGGCGCGCTGGGCCCAGAACCGGGCGATGGCGATCAAGACTTCGAGGCCGTACGCTGCGAGATAACCGGTGTCGCCGGTATGGCGGATGTAGTTATAGATCGCGAATGCGATGGCGCCGTTGCGGTGGATCTCCTCGAAGGTGATTTCCCACTCGTTGTGGCATTCCTCGCCGTTCATGGTGACCATCGGATAAAGCGCGGCGCCGTTCTTGAAGCCGAGCTTGGCGGCATTGGCGATCGCCTTCTCAAGCTGCTTGTAGCGGTAGATGAGAAGATTGCGCGCGACCTTTGCCGGCGCGGTGCCGAGGTAGAACGGAATGCAGAACGCTTCGGTATCCCAATAGGTCGAGCCGCCGTATTTTTCGCCGGTAAAACCCTTGGGGCCGATGTTGAGGCGCTCATCGTCGCCCGTATAGGTCTGGTTGAGGTGAAAGATGTTGAAGCGGATGCCTTGCTGCGCCGCTGCATCGCCGGCGATGACGATGTCCGAGTGGTTCCAGATGTCCGCCCATTTGGCGGCGTGCTCGGCCAGCAGCATATCGAAGCCAAGGACCTCGGCAGAACTCGCCGCATCGCTCGCCGCGGCCTTCAGCACATTCTTGTCGTGATCCTCGGAGGTGACGACGGCGACGTATTTGGTCAGCGTTGCGCTTTCGCCCGCTTTCAGAGCGACGGAAAATGCATTGGCGACGAAACCCGGTTTGGAGATGCTGTCCGGCTCCGCGCCTGGTGCGCCCGTCGCAAAATCGAGCCGCAGCGCCAGCCCCACCTTGAAATCGAGCTTCTTTGTCTGGGCCAGGAGGAACCCGGCGCGCGGCGCCGTTTGCGTGTCCAGAATGTTCCAGAAATGCTCGTCGTAATTGGCATCGCGATTTTTGACGTTGCCGTCGAGGCCGGCGGTCAGTGTGAGCGCGAGCGGCGAAAGCGCCGTCACCTTGTAACGCACGACGCCGACTTCCGGCCGCGCCATGGAGACGAAACGCTGCGCCTCGACCTTGATCTTGGCGCTGCCGACGGTAGCGACGAATCTGCGGCTGAGCAGGCCGCACTTCATATCGAGCACACGGCGGAATTTTTCGACCGGGCAGGTGGCAAGATCGAGCGGCACCCCATTCACCTCGACATCGACGCCGATCCAGCTCGGTGCGTTCAGTACTTTGGCGAAATATTCGGGATAGCCGTTTTTCCACCAGCCGACACGAGTCTTGTCGGGATAATAAACCCCGGCGATGTAGCTGCCTTGCAGCGACGGGCCGGAATAGCGCTCTTCGAAATTGGCGCGCTGGCCCATATGGCCGTTGCCGATCGCGAACAGGCTCTCACTGGCTTCGTGGCGTTCGGGATCGAACCCTTCTTCGATCACCGACCATTCATCGCAGGCGTAGGTCCCCGTCATGGCTTCGCCACCGTATTGTTCTTCTTGTTGTTCCAAGCTGTGCGGAGTTGCTCGAGGGAAAGTTCCGACAGGCCCGGCACCACCAGATCGGCTTTGTTGAGAATGCCAGGGTCGCCGATGCCGACCGCCAGCATGCCCGCCGCGCCCGCAGCTTCGATTCCGGCTTCCGCATCCTCGAACACGACGCAAGCGTCCGGCGCGAGGCCGAGTTCCTTGGCGCAATTGAGGAAGACTTCCGGATCTGGCTTGGTGTGGGTCACCTTGTTGCCGTCGACCACGACATCGAACAGCGCCGCAATCTTCAGAAGATCGATGATGACCGCCGCGTTGCGGCTGGCGGTGGCGAGTGCGGTTTTGTAGCCGGCGGCCCGGCATGCCATCAGGAACGCGTCGGCACCGGGCAGGATTTCCGCCGGCGTCATCTGCCGCACATAAGAAAGATAGAGCGCATTCTTCTTCGCGGCGAGGTCGACTTTTTCGGCGGCGGGAAGCGCAAGACCGCCGATTTCAAGCAGGATTTCCAGCGAGCGGGTTCGCGACACGCCCTTCAGGCGCTCGTTGTCCTTTTCAGTAAAGACAAAACCGAGCTCGCGCGCGATCTGGCGCCAGGCGATGAAATGATACTTGGCAGTATCGACGATGACGCCATCGAGATCGAACAGGCAGGCAGACAGTGGGGTCATGGACGCGCCGCGCAAATCACGTAATCCAGAGGTTTCAATGCAACATGATAACTGCCGGGCGCGTCCGGCGTTGCAGCGCACATACCGTGCAGGTTCACAAAATCGTGTGAGGCGGGGTCGATCTCGACTTCGGCTTCGATCGGCACGGTGGCTGTGTTGTAGGCGATGAGAATTTCCCTGCCCGTGGCGGGGTCAATGCGCGAGACGGCGAAGAGGCCGGGCTGGTCGGAAGCGGCGCGCACGATCTGGCGGCCGCGGCGTAAGGCGAGGTTGCCGGCACGAAGTCGCGCCAGTTCGCGGATGGCGAGATAGAGCGGATGATCCGTGGCAAAACTTGACGTTGCGGGGGTGTGCGTGGTGCCGACCAGCGGCGTGTCGTTGTATTCCTTGACCTTGGAGGCAAACATATCGGCGCGGGCGCTCATGTCATTGCCGATGCCGGCGAAGCCCTGCTCGTCGCCGTAATAAACGGTGGGAACGCCGCGCAGGGTGAACATCATGGCGTGCGCCAGCGTCACGCGCTTCAGGATTTCCGCATCGCTCGCGCCCGGGAAGGCGGTGCGCGCGTACCAGGCAAAACGCCCGGCATCATGGTTCGAGATGAAGGTCGGCAGCGTCAAGGCCGTGGCTTCGCCGCCTTCATAAAGCGGATCGTCCTCGAACAGCTTGGCCAGTTCGATGGTACCGTGATCGCCAGCGAGCGTGTTTTTGACCGCAACGGCAAAGGCGAAATCGAGCACCGCCGGCTGTTTGTCGACCCGGGTGTGCAGCGCTTGAAGACTCTGGGCGCCATCGACGCCGGAGATATTCTCGCCGAAGATGTGGAAGTTGGCGATGCCTTTGGCGCGGGCCCGTGCCAGCATGGCGGGGACGAAAGCCTGCATGAATTCGGGATTGACGAAGCGGGCGGTGTCGATGCGGAAGCCGTCAACGCCGTATTTGTCGATCCAGCCCCCGAAAATATCGATCATGCCTTTCACCACCCGTGGATCCTCGGTCATGATGTCGTCGAGGCCGACGAAGTCGCCGCGCGTGGCGCTCTCGCCATCGAAGGTGGTGTTACCGCGGTTGTGGTAATAGAGCGGGTTGTTGAGCCAATCCGGCCCTTTTACGTGCTCTTCGCCTTTCGGAATGGTCACCGTGTAGGCGTAGTTGGGATTGGTCAGGCGGGAAAAATTCACTTCGGTCTGCACGCCGTCGCCAAGGAAGCCGTCATTGATCGGCGCCCCGTGAAGGCCGCCCTGGCGCGTATAGGGATAGTTCGCCGGCGGCCGGTAAGGACAATCCATCTGCTTGGGGCATTCTTTGTATTTGATGACGTCTGCCGTGTGGTTGACGACGATGTCCATGTAGAACTTGAGCCCGCGCGCGTGCACGGCATCGACCAGCTGCTTGAACTCGGCATCAGTGCCGAAGTGGAGATCGACATGGCTGAAGTCGGTGATCCAATAGCCGTGATAACCGGCCGATTCATGGCCGGGATCGCCTTGCACCGGCTTGTTCTTGAACACCGGCGCGAGCCACACCGCAGTCGCTCCCAGTGACTGGATATAGTCGAGGTGCTGCAACACGCCTTTGAAATCGCCGCCGTTGAAGAACCCCTTGGCGGTGGGATCGAAGCCGGTATGAAGCCGGTTGCCCTTGAGATGACCGCGGTCGTTCGATTTGTCGCCGTTCTCGAACCGGTCGGGCAGCAGGAAATAGATCACTTCGTCGGTGGCCGGACGGCTCAGGAATTCCGGCGCGGCCGGCTCCGCCGCAGCAGGAGACGAAATCGGGGTGAGGGCAAAGGCAACCAGCGCCAGCGGCGCGAGTTTTCGCATCTGAAATCTCCAAGCCGAGTGTGCTGCCATCATATTCGATGCTTGTCGCGTTTCCGGACGGAAAAGCCGGTTCCATTTTTCCGGATAACGCTTCTTTGAAATAACCCCCGCCGGCCGCTTTCGCCGGCGAGGGCATGAGTGCGGCGTTATCAGTTCAGCTTGTAAGTAATGCCGAACAGGAACTGCCTGCCGTAGCGTTGCCAATCGAGCACCTGGCGCGTGTCGTTCAGGTTGTTGAGGTTCACATTGTAAGAGACCTGGGTTTCGTCGGTGATGTTGTTGACCTGGAACAGAACCGACATCCCCTGGAGGCTACCCGACTGGAACTCATAGCCGATCTGACCGTCGAGCCAGCCTTGCGATTTGATGTAGCTGGAGGCGAGGCCGGCGCCGTAGCCCGTGACTTCGCCGAGGAACTTCGAGCGATAGCTTTCGTTGAGGCGGACCGAGAAGCCCGCTCTCTCGTAGTAGAGCGTGACGTTGTAGACGTCTTTCGAAAGGCCGGGCAGCGGGGTCTTCGGGTTCTCTGGATTCTGCTGGATGCTGGAGTCGGTATACGACGCGTTGGCCGTCACGCCGAAGCCTTCGAGGTATTCGGAGAACGTTTCGCCGGCTAACGCAAAGCTGACTTCGACGCCCTGGAGTTGGCCACCGCTACCGTTGACGTATTCCTTGACGTAGCCCTGCATCAGCGCCGGGGGGAGCCCGGTATAGATATAGTTGGAGAAGTCGAAGAGCGTGCTCTTCTGGTAGATGTAGGTCTCGAGATCCTTGTAGAACCCGGCGACGGACAAGTAGCCGGCCTTGCCGAAATACCACTCGTAGGACACATCAACCGCTTCGGCGAGCCACGGCCTGAGGCTGGGATTGCCGACCGTCCCGCTCCACGGGGTGTGGGTAAGGTCGGTGTTGCCGGCAAAACTCGTATTGTAGCCGAATTCGTTCGAGGCAGACATCTGATCCATACGGGCCCGGACAAGTTCGCGCGCCGCGCCAATACGAATCTGGTTTTCGTCGTCAAGCTTGGCGGTCAAGTTGAGGCTTGGCAGGAATTCGTCGTAATTCACCTTACCCGAAACCGGAAGAGCATGGTTGTAGAGCCCGGGTGTGTTGGAAACGCCAAAGCCTCCCGAGCTTTGGTGCGTATGAACATACTGGACACCGACATTGCCGACGATCGGAACGGAATAAAGCGCGGTGTCGATGTCGGCCTTGACGAAGCCGGTATAAACCATTTCGTCGACGCGCCAATTCTGCGAAGTGACATCGGCGTTCACATTGGCAGATTTCGTATAGATGCCATCGCGGAGCAGCGCTTCGGAATCCCACGAGATGATCTTGGGAATGCCGAAATAACTGAGACCGCCCGAATCGCCGAAGCGATATTTTTCGGGGATTACCGTGCTGACGGGAACCCAGCCGGTGCCGTTACCGTGCGCCGCCACATAGGAACTGTAACTCGTGTAGTCGTCCGTCGTGCCGATGTAATACTGTTCCGGCGTCATCGCTTTGTGGCGGTTAGCATAGGCTACGCCAAAAGTGATCTTCGAAATCACATCGCTATGCAAATCGTAATTGGCGTCCAACCTGGCGGTGGTCAGGTGATCGTGAATGTGCTGGTAGTTGAGATAGCCGTCCTGGCCGCCGCGCACGCCTTCGCCGGTTGTGTCGTTGTAACCGCCCCAGCCTTGCGACGAGGTCAACAGCATCGTCGCGTAGTCGCCATAGTCCAGATGCGGCGTGAAATGCCCAACGTAGTCCTTGTCGAACGTGAAGCTCATCGGATCGGTGGCGCCAAAACCTGCGCGACCGGTGCCGGCATAGCTTTCGAAATACTGATCGAAGCGTTGCACGCTGGAATGGGCGGCATCCAGTGTCCAGGTCCAATTGCCGGCGGTGTACTGGTTCTTCCAACCGATGGCGAAGAGATCGTTGTTGTGACGATCGGCTTCCTGACGCAGCACGCCTTTGACGCCGGTTCCGGCCGACGTTGTAAAGGTGCCGGCCGTGACCATGCCATTGTTGACCGTGAAGCCGGACACCAAGTCGATGGTATTGCCAGCGCCGTCGCCACCCCAACTGTACAACGGCAATTCGTTGCGCACGAACTCCTGGTGATCTTTGTATTTGGTGAAGAACAGATCGAGCGTCGACTCGAAGTTGTCGGTCGGACGATACTGCACCGTAGCCATAGCGGACTCGCGGACGAGGTCGTCGGTGTTGGCTTGCAACTTGACGCCGCCGCTGACCAGATCGGCACTCGGAACCGTGTTGCCATTGCCGCCGGTCCAGCCCCAGCTATTGGATTCGATGAACTGCTGCGGCGAATCCATGACGGCGACGCCGAGGGTAAGGCCCAGTTTGCCGCCGGCGTATTGGTCGATGTAGGTGCCGCTGACGCGATAGCCGTACATCGACATTTGGGGATTGAGTTTGCCGAGCGAGCCGCCTTCACCGCGGGCATTCACCGAGATGACTTGATGGTCGTAATCGAGCGGGCGGACCGTGCGCATGTCGACGGTACCGGAAAGGCCCTGACCAACGAGATCGGCTTGCGGGGTCTTGTAGACTACGACGCCGCTCATCAGTTCGGCCGGATACTGGTCGTATTGGGCCGAGCGGTTATTCGAGGTCGAAACCTGCTCGCGACCGTTCAGAAGCGTGGTCGAGAAGTCCGGCGACAATCCGCGGATCGAAATGTCCTGGGCGCGGCCGTTGAGACGCTGGGCGGTGAGGCCCGGCAGGCGCGAGATCGCTTCGGCGATCGACTGGTCCGGCAGCTTGCCGATGTCTTCGGCCGAGACCGCTTCGACGATCTGGGTCGAGTCTTTCTTCAACGCAATGGTGTTTTCGAGGCTGGCGCGGAAGCCCGTCACGGTGATGGTTTCGACGCCGGCATCCTGTGCGAACGCACCGCCCGTCGCCAGAATAAGAACGGCCAAACTCGTCGCCGTCGTGCCCAGCCCAGCGCTTATGGCGCGCGGGCGCGAAGTCTTGAATGTCATAGGAACCCTCCCAGTTATCCCTCCTTACGACGTCCGCGGCGGGATTTATTCAGCAACCGGATTTCCGGTTACTTGTTTCGCGGCAGAGGATTATCCGGGGCGCTTTGGCGCTCAACTGCTTGCATACGTATTCATGGCTTCTTTGTGGCAAGAATACGAATGCCTGTGGCAGTTATGTCCGCGAGCGTCCGACGGTGTTTCGGTCGCGTGCATATAAACCTTATGCCATCGCGTTTTTTCTGTGCGGTCGCTTACGATCGCCGGGTGCTGCGGTGCGTGATAGCGCAACCAACACCGTCCTTGGGACCGAAAGAGACGCGGCCGCCGCCCCAGCGGGTTTATAGATGTGCTGGCGTGTTGGTGGGCGTGCGCGCAAATCGAGCAGCTCCCCCTTCGGGAAAGAATTGCCAAGGCGGGCCGTCACCAATAAAACCGACGGCAATGTCCAAGCTCCTCCGCCTCGACCCCTTTTTGATCGCTCTTCTGGCCACCGTGGCGCTGGCGAGTCTGCTGCCGTGCGCCGGGCCGTTCGCAAAAGTGATGGCAGTCGTCACCGACGCCGGCATCGCCCTTCTCTTTTTCCTCCACGGGGCGCGCCTGTCGCGGCAAGCGATCCTGGCGGGGATCGGGGCTTGGCGTATTCATGTCCTGGCGCTGGCGGCGACCTTCGTCTTCTTTCCGACGGTGGGGCTCCTGCTGCGGGCGGTGAGCCACGGTTGGCTCAATCCGGTGATCGCCGACGGTATGCTGTTCCTTTGCCTGTTGCCGTCGACGGTGCAGTCCTCGATCGCCTTCACGTCGATCGCGCGCGGCAACGTTCCGGCGGCGGTGTGCAGCGCCTCGGCTTCCAATGTGCTGGGGATTTTTGTGACTCCGGTATTGGTGGGATTTTTCTTGCTGCGCGGGTCCGCGGGGGGATTTTCGCTGGACGCGGTGGGCGCGATCATGTTGCAGCTGCTGCTGCCATTCGGGCTCGGCCATCTGTCGCGGCCGCTGACGGCTGCGTTCATCGCCCGGCACAAGGAGATCCTCGGCAAGGTCGACCGGGGGACCATCCTCTTGGTCGTCTATACCGCCTTCAGCGCGGCGGTGATCGAAGGCTTATGGACCCGCTACAGCCTGACCGATCTGGCCCTCACCGTCGGGCTCAATGGCGCGATCCTGGCGCTGGCACTGGTCTTCACCACGTGGAGCGCGCGGCGGGCAGGTCTGTCGACAGCGGACGAGACGGTGGTGGTGTTCTGCGGCTCGAAGAAAAGTCTGGCCTCCGGGGTGCCGATGGCGGGAGTGCTGTTTCCGCCGGTACTGCTGGGTCCCATGATCCTGCCGCTGATGCTGTTTCACCAGATGCAGTTGATGGCCTGCGCCGTGCTGGCACAGCGCTATGCCGAGCGGGCTAAAGACCGAAAGTGAGCGCTAGCTCCAGGGCGGCCGTGGCGCCATGCTCGGGTCGGGGCTGATCGTCCTGGACGCGGCCGACGAGATCGATCTTGGCGTGATACTTGGAAAAATCGAACGGCACGATCAGATGCGCCTCGCCGATATTGATGATCACCGGCTGTTTCGACACCACATTCGTCCACGGATCGCTCATCAAGGCGAGCGAGCCGCTGGAAATCTCGGCGTGGTGATAGGTGAGCGAAAAGCTGTTCGCATTGGCGTCGGTAACCGAGGCGGCGAATGATAACAGCCGTGAATCGCTGTCGAGGCTGAAGCCGAGCGTGCGGTCGCGATAACGCATGCCGTCGACATAGCCGTAGTTGTTGTACGAAAAGCCATGCTCGACGCCGCCACCCCATAGATCGTTGGTGGCGTAGCTGTCGGCATATTCGACGGTGAGGCGGCCGGTGATGCCGCCCCAGGCGGTGTCGAATGGCGCCCACAGCGTGGCGCCCGCCAGACGGCTCGAACCGGAATGAGTGAGCGGGCTGGTATCCTCGTTCATCGCCTGGACGTAAATTTCATAAGCCCAATCGGCGAAGGTATCGCCGTATTTGACGTCGATCGTGGCTTCGTCGTTGGTCGAGTCGATGTGGGAGGGATCGTTCATCGGGTTGAAGTAATCGAGTGGCTTGCAGGGATGGTTCTCACCACAGATTTCGGTGATGCGGCTGAGCCCGATCTCGACGTTCTTGATGGGGCTGAAAGCGAAGCGCACGCCGACGAAGCCGGTGTTGCCGTCGACGCGCGGGCCGGTGAGGACGCCGCCGAATGCTTCGAACTGCCAGGGCCCAAGCCAGCTCAGCCATGGCGAATCGAAGCCGGTCGTTTCGGTCCGCGCGATGCCGATCTGTGGCATCGGGCGCGCGTTGGTCGACAGCGACAGCGCCGATATCCAGCCCGGTCCCCACCAATGGGATTTGAGGCCGGCGTAGACCACGACATTGTCGACGCGCTGAGCGATGTAACTTTCGTCGAACACGAGCGCCTGACGGTCGCGCTTGTCGAGCGATTTGGTGCCGACGGCAAGGTGCACGGCGGTGGTGTCCCAGAGATATTCGTAGGTGACGTGACCTTGGATGGTTTGGCGCCCTAAGGCATCGAAGCCGCGTACCACGGCGGGATCGGTTGCGGCATCGAAGTCGACCGTGAGGTGCGCGTGGCCGGTCTGCGTCTGTTGCTGGCCCATCTTCCTCAGGCGCGCTGCCGCCTCGCGGATGAAATCGGGCTGACCGGCGAGCCCGTTCGGCGCATTGAGGCGCCCGAGCACGCCGGCCCACGGGATCGGCCATTGCATGGTGATGTTGTCGATCACCCCGGCCGCGGCAAGGAGTTCGATATCAGACTTGAGGCGCGCATCGCCGGGTTCGGCCCACGGCCCTGCCGCGGCGCCCACTGCCAAGCCAGCCCACGCCAGCACCACAGCGAAAATTGCCCTCAAGCCCGTCGTCTCCGTTCCCTATTGGTCAACCCTAAGCCAAAACCATGCCGTTGACGCGACATCTATGCAAAACAAAGCCAGCCTATTGCTAGATGGGGGGCTTCGCTTTTTTGGAAATTCTGCGCCTCTTTTTTCCGCGTATTCAAGGGAGCGCGAAATTTAACCATCTGATTTTATTAACGAAATTGTGAAAGCGTGCGAATTACATTCGGCTGGGAGACCCGGCCCTCCGGCACGAAACAACGGCACAATGCCGTTTTGACGGGGCAGGGAGGCACCTAGATTTATAAAGTTATTTGGCCGCACCGGCAGACAAAATCTGCCGACGCGAAAACGCATTCGCACGTATCGACCTGGTTGCGAAGGGCTTCTGCATCTAACAATTATGTTGCTCAATCAGCTCGGATCCCGACCAGTTCGGACTTGTCTGGGCGCCGCTAAGCGGCCTCGGAATACCGGTTATCCGGCCCTCGCTTCGCTCTCGTTTCCGCCCCCGCAATCTGCAATCGTCCGCCGCGTTGCGTCGGAGAGAAAAAGACAATGAAAATCGGCGAGCCGTTGAACCTCAGCGATTTGCGCGGTGTCTATGAAGCCGCCCCCAAGCTCGAATTCAGCCTCGAGGCGTTGGCGCGCATCGACCGCGGCGCCCAGGCGATTGCCGACGTGATTGCGTCGGGGGCGACCGTTTACGGCGTTAATACCGGCTTCGGTCTTCTCGCCAACACTGAGATTCCGAGGAACGATCTCGTCGCCTTGCAGCGCAATCTGGTGCTCAGCCATTGCTGCGGCGTCGGCGCTCCTCTGGCCGACGAGATCGTGCGGCTCGTCCTGATGCTGAAGATCGCTTCGCTGTCGCGCGGCGCGTCAGGCGTGAAGCGCGAGACAGTGGCGGCGCTGGCGCGTCTTTTGGAGGCCGAGATCTATCCCTGCATTCCGTGCAAGGGCTCGGTCGGCGCCTCGGGCGATCTGGCACCGCTGGCACATATGTCGGGCGTGCTCCTCGGCATCGGTTCGGCGCGGGTGGGCGGTAAGGAAGTCTCCGCCAAGGAAGCACTGGAGAAAGCGGGGCTGCAGCCTATCGTCTTGGGTCCGAAGGAAGGCCTCGCCCTCCTCAACGGCACCCAGGTTTCGACCGCGCTCGCGCTTGCCGGATTGTTCGAGACCGAAAAAGTTTTCACCGC
>JAATGK010000131.1 GCA_015654715.1 Alphaproteobacteria bacterium | reverse complement strand
CTGCTTCGGGCGATGCTGTTGCAGGCGTTCTACGGGGTGCGCTCGGAACGGCTGTTGATGGAGCGGTTGGAGTTCGACCTGTTGTTCCGCTGGTTTGTCGGGCTCGGGGTGGACGATGCGGTGTGGGACCACTCGGTGTTCTCGAAGAACCGGGACCGGCTTTTGGAAGGCGAGATTGCGGCCAAGTTCCTGAAGGCGATCCTGGTCCAGCCGCGGGTGAAGAAACTGTTGTCGAGCGAGCACTTCTCGGTGGATGGCACGCTGCTGGAGGCGTGGGCATCGATCAAGAGCTTCCGGCGCAAGGACGGCAAGGACAACGATCACGACGGACCAGGGCGCAATGCCGAGCGCCGCTTCCACAAGGAGAAGCGCTCCAACGAGACGCACGAGAGCACGACCGATCCCGAGGCACGGCTCTACAAGAAGGGCGACGGCCAGCCCGCCAAGCTCTGTTACATGGGCCACGCGCTGATGGAGAACCGCAACGGCTTGGCGGTTGACGGGGTGGTCAGCCAAGCCAGCGGCACGGCGGAGCGCGAACAGGCGCTGGCGCTGATCGACCGTCACCTGGGGCCGAGCAACCGCCGGGTCACGCTCGGCGCCGACAAAGCCTATGACGTGACATCGTTCATCGGGCAGTTGCGGGAGCGCTCGGTCACGCCGCATATCGCCATCGACGGGCATCTGTCCAAGACCGGCAAACCGCGCAAGACGGCGATTGACGGGCGGGCGTTGCGCCATGCCGGCTACGCCATCAGCTTGCGCTGCCGCAAGCGCATCGAAGAAATATTTGGCTGGGCCAAGAGTTCGGCGGGTCTTGCCAAGGTCAAGCGGCGAGGACGCGTCCGTGTGGACGCCGTCTTCACCATGGCGTTGGCCGCCTACAACTTGATCCGCCTGCCAAGGCTCCTCGGAGCCACCACATGAAGGGCAAGTGGCGCATCGTCAAGCTGCCTGGCTTTGAACCCGATTATGCCGACATGGTCGAACCGGCCTATATCCGCTTCGACGGCAAGGGCAGTGGCGAGTTCGCCTTCGGCTGCGTCACGGGCGGCATCTACGAGGCCGGCGGCAAAAGCCATGTCGAGTTCGCTTGGGGCGGCAGCGACGAAATGGACGAAGTCGAGGGCGACGGCTGGGCCGAACTCCAACCCGATGGCTCTCTCCAGGGTCAAATCTGCATCCACAACGGCGACGAAATCGACTTCATCGCCAAGCCGTGGGAGACTTCTTCAACAGCCTGCTAGTCTTACTGCGTCATAAAAAGTGCTGTCGGGTGATTGGCGGCATCGGTTTGTTGCAGCACGGGCATCGCGGCAGGCGGGCGACGAGCGCGGCGATCAGCCTTCGTCGCATGGTCGCAATCGAGTTCGGGATATGCCGTTCGGTGCGCAGCGGCGGCGCCGCGGGGTTTGTAACCTGCGGGAAGACGAGGCGTTTTGACAAACCCGGTGGAACGCGGTCTTGAGGGGGGAATCGTCTCCCGCTCGGAGACCAGGAAGCCATAGGCGGCGATACAAAGCGTGGCATGATGATGGAAGCCACGCCATCCGCGGCCCTCGAACTGCCCCAGTCCGATCTCCTGCTTGAGATCCTGATAGTCACGTTCGATGCGCCAGCGCAACTTGGTGAGATCGACCAGCCGACGCAGGCTGGTTCTTTCGGGCAGCGTCGAAAACCAGTATTTGGCCGGTTCCGTCTCGCCCTTGGGCCATTCGATCAGCAGCCATTCTTCGGGACGCGCCGCGGCCAGATTGTAATCGCGATGGGCGACGCGAACCCGCAGGCGGGCGAAGCGCGATGTGAGCGGCTCGGCGCATCCTTCGCGCCAAGTCACGGTCCGCCACGCCTTCGCCGGCAGGCTCAAGGCAAGCTCCTTGACCGAGACCGGTTTGTGCCGGCGGCTGCGGCGGATCAGTCGGGGAGGCCGGCCCCGGCCCGACCAGGGTTTGGCCGGCAGCGGCGCTGTTCCCGGCATCCACACCGTGGTGTTCGGCAATATGCCGGCCGCATAGGGCAAATCCAGAGCGGTGATGGCCTCGCGCAAATCGGTGTTGGCGCCGTAGCCGGCATCCATCAGCACCACGGCGCGCGGCAAGCCCGCCGCGCAAGCCGCCCGGATCTGGTCGAGTGCCATCTCCGGCTTGGTTTGAAAGACGACATCGTCCGGTACTCTCGCCTTCTTCCGGCGTGGATAATCCTCAGCCCAGGCTTGCGGCAGATACAGCCGGTATCCCACCGGCAGGCTGGCGGCGTGATTGGCCAGCGACAGCGAGACGGCGACCTGGCAATTGTCCTGCTTGCCGAGCTGACCGCAGTATTGCCGCGCCACCCCCACCGAATGCCGCCCCTTCTTCGGAAAGCCGGTGTCGTCGATGATCCAAGCCTCGATCGAACCATGCCGCTCGATCCGCGGCAGCACCATCGCGCGCACCTGGGCCAATACCGCTGCGTCCGACCAGCCGCCGTTGCCGACAAAGTGCAGCAGCGATTGATGTTGGGCCGCCGTCCGCTCCGGCGCCGTCACCGCCGCTAACGGCTCCACGCTCTTGCGCTCCACCGGCAGCAGCAGGCCGGTGCAGTAATCCTTCAGCGGACGGGCCCGATCCGCATGCCCAATGACGCCGATAAGCCCTTCAATATATGCCTCAAACCGCTTTCCGGCCGAAGCCGCACCCTTGCCAAGACCCATTCCAGCTCCCCATGCTAAAACGAATCTCCCAAGATACCCGCAATCACGCACTTCCTAACCGCGGTTTTGTGACTCAGTAAGACTAGCAGGCTGTTGAAGAAGTCTCCCACGGCTTGGCGATGAAGTCGATTTCGTCGCCGTTGTGGATGCAGATTTGACCCTGGAGAGAGCCATCGGGTTGGAGTTCGGCCCAGCCGTCGCCCTCGACTT
>JAATGK010000104.1 GCA_015654715.1 Alphaproteobacteria bacterium | reverse complement strand
GTCGCCCCCGGCTACGACCACATCACCAGCGCCATCGGCGCGGCGATGATCGGCTGGTTCGGCACCGCCATGCTTTGCTATGTGACGCCGAAGGAACATCCCGGCTTGCCGGATCGTGACGACGTCAAAGCGGGCGTGATCGCCTACCGGATCGCCGCCCATGCCGCCGACCTCGCCAAAGGCCATCCGGCGGCGCGAATCTGGGACGATGCCATGAGCAAGGCGCGGTTCGAATTTCGCTGGCGCGATCAGTTTGCGCTCGCCATGGATCCGGAAACCGCGCAGGCTTTCCACGACGAAACCCTGCCGGCGGAAGGCTCCAAGATCGCGCATTTCTGTTCGATGTGCGGACCGAAGTTCTGCTCGATGAAGATCAGCCAAGAAGTGCGCGACGCGGCGCGCGGTACCAACGACACCCTGTCGACCGCCGAAATCCGTGCCGCGATGGAGAAAAAGTCGGAAGAATTCAAAGCCCACGGTAGCGAAATCTACTGGCACAAACCGGCGGCGGAATGACGAATTTCCCTCTCCCCACTGTGGGAGAGGGCGGTTTGCCTTGCACTTACGCAGTAAGTGCTTAGGCAAACCGGGTGAGGGGCAAACTCGGCGGGTGAGGGCTCAAATCGGCAATCTCAACGCCCGCGCGATTCCGTCCAGTACGCCGTCGAAATTCTCGATCATTTCGGTATTCGAAAAGCGGATCACGCGGAAACCATCGACTTCAAGCCGCTTGGTTCGCGCCTGATCATAGGCGGCTTGCGCGTCGCCACCGTGCTGCCCGCCATCAAGCTCGATCACCAGCTTGGCCTCGAAGCAGAGGAAATCTGCGATATACGGGCCGATCGGCTGCTGGCGGCGGAACTTGAACCCGTGAAACCGCCGGTCGCGCAGCGCGAACCATAGCGTACGCTCGACATCGGTCTGTTGGCGGCGAAGCTTGCGGGCGAATGCGTGCTTCAAAGGCACCCCCTCACCAGCAAAATCTAGCACTTAGCGGCGAATGATGCGGGCTCGATCAATCATGCGCGCCGCTAAGCGCAATATTTTGCGTCCTCTCCCACAAGGGGTGAGGAAAAATAGCACGAATCCGTGAAGTGTGCGGGTCACCGCTTTTCGCGTTTCATTCCTGCCGAAGTCGCAGCAGTCTTTGCAGCCCGCCGCAAGCTAGGCTTATGCCCGGCATAAAGCTGGTCTTCACCAGACGCGAAATAGGGAGCCGCATCCTTCCAATCCTGTTCGTTAGGATATTCACGGAAGCCGTAGACAACACCCGACTTATGAGTGGCGGTCCGTTCCTCAATATCCACAACAAAATCCTTAGGGTTGGTTGGATTCATTGCTCTGCTCTCCAGCGCCAAATACGCAATCGCGCCCGACCGGCTGAGGGACAATTCCTTCGCCGTCCGATCCAGCGCTTCCAGCGCCGCACCGGGCAGGGAGATGTTGACCCGCACCGGTTTGTCCGACATTTCCACCGGGATCAGCAGGCGCGCTTTTTCTTTCACGCCTTTTTCGGCCGGAATTTCGTCGGGGCTGCGCGGCTCCGCAATGTCATCGCCATATTCCCGCGCCAGCGCCACATGTGCTTGGGCCGCCGAATAAGCATTGGCAGCGGCGGCTTCCACACTTTTGCCGAAGCTGGTGCAGCCGGGCAGGTCGGGGAAGAACACGCCGAACCCGTCCTTCGCCTTTTCGATGATCGCCGTATAGAACCGCTGCATACTCACCTCAACTTCAGGCCGCTTTGCCGTTCGATGCTCTTGATGGTCCCCGGCGGCATATCCTTCACCGGGTGCGGAACGGTGACCGTTCCTGGCCGCTCCGCATGACGGAAATGATGATGACTGCCGGTCGTGCGCACCTCTTTCCAGCCCGCCGCCTCAAGGGCACGGATGATGTCGCGGCTGGAAATGCTCTTGACCATGTTCGTTACACGATACACACAAAGTGTGTATTTGTCAACAAACGGTTGAATATCGCCACGCTCGGTCCGTTGAAACATCCTTACGAAAATTTATGAAGGGAACCTTTGCAGGTAACCTTCATATATGCTAGACCCTGCCTTATGGGCAAAATGGATAGACCGGCGGGCGATACCGCCTTGGCGCTCGCGGGCGAACTGCGGATTGTGCTCGGCCAGCTCCGGCGGCGGTTGCGCGAACAGGCGCCGCCGCACGATCTCACCTGGTCGCAAGTCAGCGTCTTGAAGCTGATGGAGCGCGAAGGTGCGGCGTCGGTCAGCGATTTGGCGCGGCGCGAAGGCGTGCGGCCGCAATCGATGGGCGAGACGATCGCCGCGCTGCAAGAGGCGGGGCTGGTTTCGGGCGCGCCCGATCCGGCCGATGGCCGCCGCACCCTGTTGTCGCTGACGTCCGCTTGCCGCGACATGATCCGGGCCGGCCGGGCCCAGCGCGAAGATTGGCTGGCGCGCGTCATCCGCCAAAAACTCTCTACCGCCGAACAGAAACAGCTCGGCGAAACCATGGCGCTGCTTCAGCGTCTCAGCGAACCCACAGTCTAAGGAACCGATATGGCAATTTCCACGCTCGACCCCAAGATCGCCTTGATCGTTGTCGATCTGCAGAAGGGTATCGCCGCCATAGCCGCGGCGGTTGGCGGCGCCAAGGTGATCGCCAACACCGCGCGCCTCGCCGAGGCCTTCCGCCGCCGCGACCTGCCGGTGGTGCTGGTCAATGTCGTTGCGGGGCTGCCGCATCGCACCGAGCAGTCGTACGCTATGTCATCCTTGCCGCCGGATTGGGCCGAGATCGTGCCCGAGCTGAACGCTCCCACGGATCATCGCGTCACCAAGCATAGCTGGGGCGCCTTCACCGGCACCGGCTTGGAAGACTGGCTGAAGACGCGCGGCATCACGCAAGTGTTGCTGACCGGCATTTCCACGTCCATCGGTGTCGAGACCACCGCGCGCCAAGCCTTCGAGGCCGGCTTCAACGTCGCTTTTGCCGTCGATGCCATGGTCGATTCCAACCCCGAGGCCCATGCCGGCAGCATTGCGCGCATTTTCCCGCGCCTCGGCGAAACCGGAACCACCGACGCCATCCTGGAGCTTCTCGCCCGCGCATGACCTCATCGGCACTGCGGGGGCTCAAGGAAACATTCCGTTCGCGGGCGAACAGCAATTACCGGGTCTGGGCGGCCGGATCCTTGGTGTCGAATATCGGCACCTGGATGCAGCGCATTGCCCAGGACTGGCTGGTGCTGACCGAACTGACGCACAACAACGCCAGCGCCGTCGGCATCGTGATGTCGCTGCAATTCGTGCCGCAGCTGTTGCTGCTGCCGTGGAGCGGCTGGGCCGCGGACCGCTTCGATCGCCGCAAATTCCTCTTGTTCACGCAAGGCGGATTGGGAGTCTTGGCGCTGGCGCAAGGCCTCTTGGTGGTCTGCGGTGTGGTGCAGCTCTGGCACGTATACGTGCTCGCCTTCCTGTTCGGCTGCGTTGCCGCGCTCGATATGCCGGCGCGCCAGGCCTTCGTTTCCGATCTGGTGGGCGAGGTGGATGTCGCCAATGCCGTCGGGCTGAACTCGACCTCGTTCAATGCCGCCCGCATGGTTGGACCGGCGCTGGCGGGCGGTGTGATCGCGGCGGTCGGAACCGGCTGGGTTTTTGTGCTGAACGGGGTGTCCTTTGCCGCGGTGATGGGATCGCTGTGGCTGCTCAATGTTGCCGCGATCCGTCCCTTCAAGCGGGCCGGGCGCAAGATCGGCGGCCTCGGCGAAGGCTTTGCCTATGTCTGGAAACGTAAGGATCTGCTGGCCGCGCTGGCGATGGCGTTTCTGATCTGCACCTTCGGGCTCAATTTTCCGATCTTCATTTCCACCATGTCGGTGCGCACGTTTCATGCCGGCGCCAGCGTTTATGGCGTGTCGGTTTCCATTATGGCGATCGGATCGCTGTTGGGCGCCTTGCTGGCCGCCGCGCGAAAAAGGCCGACGATGGTGCACCTGCTGATCGGGGCCGGTGTGTTCGGAATCGCCAGTTTGGTGGCCGCTGCGGCGCCGGTTTATCTGGTGTTCGCTGCCGCATTGATGCTGATCGGCCTGGCGGCGCAGACGTTCACCACCTCGTGCAACGGCCTGTTGCAGCTCTCGACGGCACCAGACGTGCGCGGCCGCGTCCTCTCCATCTATCTCGCCGTCGCTTTGGGGGGCACGCCGTTGGGGGCGCCGCTGGTCGGCTGGGTCGCCGACGTGCTGGGACCACGATGGGCGCTTGGCGTCGGCGCGGCATCCGGCATCGCCGCCGCCGTGATCGCGGCTTGCTACCTTGCCCGCCGCCGCCAGCACGCTCTGGCTTCGGCGACGCCCGGCCCTTAAGCTCGCTTTAC
>JAATGK010000459.1 GCA_015654715.1 Alphaproteobacteria bacterium | reverse complement strand
TGTCCCCCTCATGCCCCACAACGGGCGAACCATACTCCAAATGGTTGCGTTGGGTAAGCGGCTCACAACCGCGATGCTGTGCACCGGGGCGAGCATGCGATGAGGCCGGTGGCGCGCCCGACTATTTGAGGAACAGGCACGGCAGGCACAGCGGGATGGCGACCACCAGGGCCCACTTGCCGCCGATGGCGTACGCGAGCGCCGAGGTGAATATCAAAACGAACATGCCGATCTCCGTGACCGCTAAGTTACGCTCCGGCACCTAACGCCGTGTTGTTAAACTAGGTTAACAGATGCTGACAGAGGCGTTTTGCGGGCGGATCACCTCCCCACAAGGGGAGATGAAGGAACGGCACCACGTTTTGTGGCCGCATCCCCGCTAAAACCCTAGATAAAGTAGCTCCTGCGACCGCGCGCACCGGGCCGCCACCGCCATTCGGCTTGCGCCGCGGCCGACTCGCTGCTACAGGCTCAGCGCTCCAGAGATTGGTCGCCAGCCCGCCGGGGAACGCCGTGTTCGCCGCCGGTCAAACGCAATCTCACCCAAGGCCGGGCGCGCAGCCCGCCGCGAAGCGCGCCCCGAGACAAAAGAGGAGTGCGCGCCATGGTGGACATTCGGGAAGCTCTGACCTTCGACGATGTGCTGCTGGTGCCCGCCGCCTCCGAAGTTCTGCCCGGCCAAGTCGATACCCGCACCCGTCTGACCAAAACCGTCGAGCTGGGTATTCCGCTGCTGTCTTCGGCGATGGATACCGTCACCGAGGCCCCGCTTGCCATCGCCATGGCGCAATCGGGCGGCATGGGTGTGATCCACAAAAACCTCTCCATCGAAGAGCAAGCCGAGCACGTCCGCCGGGTCAAGCGCTACGAAAGCGGCATGGTGGTGAACCCGCTCACCATCGGGCCGGAAGCGACGCTGGCCGATGCGCTGGCGCTGATGGAAAAGCACAACATCTCCGGCGTGCCGGTGGTGGTGGGGGCGACGCCGGGTCATGCCGGCAAGCTGGTCGGCATTCTCACGCATCGCGATGTGCGCTTCGCCATCATTCCGAACCAGCCGGTCTCCGAACTGATGACCAAAAACAATCTGTGTACGGTGCGCGAAGGCGTTTCGATGGGCCACGCCCGCAAGCTGCTGCACGAGCGCCGCATCGAAAAGCTTTTGGTGGTCGATGAAGATTATCGTTGCGTCGGTCTGATCACCGTCAAGGACATCGAGAAAGCGCAGAAATTCCCCAATTCCTGCAAAGACGAACGTGGCCGTTTGCGGGTGGCGGCGGCGACTTCCACCGGCGAGGACGGCATCCGCCGCGCCATGGCGCTGATCGAGGCCGAAGTCGACGTGGTGGTGGTCGATACCGCGCATGGCCATTCCAAGGGCGTGCTCGAGGCCATCACGGCGATCAAGAAATACTCGAATTATACGCAAGTTCTGGGCGGCAACGTCGCCACTGCCGACGGCACCAAGGCGCTGATCGATGCCGGTGCGGATGCGGTGAAAGTCGGCATCGGACCGGGCTCGATTTGCACCACGCGCATCGTTGCGGGCGTCGGCGTGCCCCAGCTCACCGCCATCATGGATGCGGTGGAAGCGGCGCGCAAACAAGGCATTCCGGTGGTCGCTGACGGCGGCATCAAATATTCCGGCGATCTCGCCAAAGCGATTGCCGCCGGGGCGCATGTCGCGATGGTCGGCTCGCTGCTGGCGGGCACCGAAGAGGCGCCGGGCGATGTGTTCCTGTTCCAAGGCCGCTCCTACAAGGGTTATCGCGGCATGGGCAGCCTCGGCGCCATGGCGCGCGGCAGTGCGGATCGCTATTTCCAAGCCGACGTGAAAGACAATCTGAAGTTGGTGCCGGAAGGCGTCGAAGGCCAGGTGCCGTACAAAGGCCCGGTTGCAGGCGTGGTGCATCAGATCATCGGCGGGCTGCGCGCTGCGATGGGCTACACCGGCTGCGCCACGATCGCCGATTTCCACAACAAGGCCCAGTTCGTGCGCATCACCGGCGCCGGGCTGACCGAAAGCCACGTCCACAACGTGGTCGTCACGCGCGAGAGTCCGAACTATCCGGGGGTGCATTAGGGTGGGCACGCGCAGCGCAACCGTACCTTCGCCGTCATGGCCGGGCTTGACCCGGCCATCCAGAGTTATTTCGAGTACCACATGGATGGCCGCCTCAAGGGCGGCCATGACGTGTTGGGGAAAGTGCCTGCCATGACCCCCGCCGCCCGCCTCCAGGCCGCGATTGAGATTCTCACGGCGCTGGAAACGACGCCGGAGCCGGCGGACCGTTTGGTGCGCGATTATTTTCGCGCCCGCCGTTATGCCGGATCGAAAGATCGCGCCGCGGTGGCCAGCCGCGTGTTCGATTGCTTCCGTCATTATTATTCCTATGCCTGGCGGATGCAGAACGCGTGGCCGCGCCGCTTGGTGATTGCGGCAGTGCTCGCCGAAAATGCCGATCCCGCAGCGTTTTTCACCGGGGCGGCTTACGCGCCCGCGGCGCTTGATGCGGGCGAACAAGCGGCTATCGCAGCGGTGCCCTCCGATCCGCCGCTCTTTGTCCGCGGTGAATTTCCCGAATGGCTGCAGCCGGACCTCGAAGCCGCCTTCGGTGCCGATCTCATCGCCGAAATGGATGCGATGGCGGGGCGCGCCGCGGTCGACATCCGCGTCAACAGCTTGAAGACGACGCGCGAGGATCTGATCGCCGCGCTGGCTGAAGAAGGTTTCGAAGCGGCGCCGACGCCGCTTGCCGCCACAGGTCTGCGTCTTTCCGGCGCCACCACTTCGAAGCTTTCTGCCTCGCCGCTGTTCAAGGCCGGCCATTTCGATTTCCAGGACGAAGCTGCGCAAATGGCGGCGCAGCTTTGCGACCCGCAGCCGGGTCAACGCGTGCTCGATTACGCTGCTGGGGCGGGCGGCAAAGCGCTGGCGCTGGCGGCGGCGATGCACAACAAGGGCGAGATCGTCGCCCATGACATCGATCCCGGCCGCCTGTCGATGCTGGGCCCACGGGCTTTGCGCGCCGGCGCCACGCTCATCAAAACCAGCACCGCCGTTCCCGCCGAGAAGTTTGATCTCGTCCTGCTCGACTCGCCGTGTTCGGGCACCGGCACATGGCGGCGGCAACCGGAACTCCGCGTGCGGCTGACCGAAGCCCGTCTTGCCGAACTTATCGCTTTGCAGGCCAAGCTGCTCAAGAAAGCCGCCGCTTTCGTCGCACCCGGCGGACGCCTCGTCTACGCCACCTGTTCGGTGTTGCCGCGTGAGAACGAGCTGCAGATCGATGCCTTTTTGGGCGCCCATCTCGATTTTACGCCGGTTCCCGTCACGGCGACGGACACTTACTTCCACGCCTCGCCCCGCCGCACCGAAACCGACGGGTTCTTCACAGCAATCTTGCAGCGGCGGGCCTAAGCGATGTTGGCACGAGCTTTTTCCCGTGCTGTCATCCCCGGTAAATGGGCTTGTCATTCCGGACGCGCCCGAGATGACATATTTGTATTGACTGCTAACCGCCCGCTCCAGAAGAAAGCCTAGCCCCATGTCCGCTCCCGTTTTGGTTCTCGACTTCGGCTCCCAGGTCACCCAACTGATCGCCCGCCGCGTGCGCGAGATCGGCGTCTATTGCGAGATCGTGCCTTTCAACAAAGCCGAGGCCGCGCTGGCGGAAAAACCGCAAGCCATCATTCTTTCCGGTGGGCCGATGAGCGTCACCGAAACCGGCAGCCCGCGCGCGCCCGCGGCGGTGTTCGCGGCCGGGGTTCCGGTGCTCGGCATCTGCTACGGCGAGATGACGATGTGCGAGCAGCTCGGCGGCCATGTCGAAGGCGGCCACGCGCGCGAGTTCGGCCGCGCCGATATCATTGTCGCCAGGACCTCGCCGCTGCTCGACGGCCTCGGCGACGATGCCGGGCGCGAGCCGGTGTGGATGAGCCATGGCGACAAGATCACCGCCATCCCGGAAAGCTTTCACGTCGTGGCGACCAGCGAGAACTCGCCCTTTGCCGTCATCGCCGACGAGGACCGCCGTTTCTATGGCGTCCAGTTCCATCC
>JAATGK010000376.1 GCA_015654715.1 Alphaproteobacteria bacterium | reverse complement strand
TCGACATGATCGCCCGCGAAAGGCGCCGCCGGCCCCATCAAGGCCTTGAGCGATTTGCCCTTGAGCCGCACCTGGAACGAGGATTCCGGATCGGACGCCGGCGCCTGATCCATGGCCTGGAAATTGTAATAGGCATAGCTGTCGCCACAGGGGCAGATTTCCACGACCGCCTTCGGATTGATGGCATGCACGGTGTCGTAAACAGCCTTCCAGAAATTCTGCAACCCTTCGACGGAATCGGTGGGATGGGCGTGATGGTGATCCGGGTTGTGGCAGGGCGCCACGCCGTTGAGGTGCTGACCATCGATCTTGACGCCTTCGAAGCCCCATTCGCCGATGATCTTGGCCATCACCCGCTTGCCCCACTCGACCGTCGGGCCGTAAGCGGGACAGAGCGTGAAGCTGTTCCAGAACGATACCATTTGCGGCTCACCGTCCCGGCCGCGCAGCAGCATGTCGCTGTGATCGTGCAAGAGATCGGAGCCGGGGGCCGCCGCCAACGGTGAAATCCACAGCCGCGGCCGCATGCCCGCATCCTTGATCGTCTTCACCAATGCCTTCATGTCGGCATCGCCGGCCGGATACTTCTGGGCGCTGGGTGTCCAGTCGCCGATTGCCTTCTGCCAGCCGTCGTCGAGCACCGCCCATTTGAGGCCCAGCTCGGCCGCTTTGGGCATCGCCCCCCTCACCTCCGCCACCGTCACCTCGCGGCCGTAGCCCCAAGCACACCAGATGCTTTCATAGGTTCCAGCGAACCGCTTCGGCGCCCCAAGTCCGCGCTCGGTCATCAGCTTTTGATAGGTTTCCAGCGTGACGAAGAAATCACCGTTATGGACGGTCAGAAACGTCTCGAACGTGGACAGCGCGGCACCGGGCGCCAGCGTCTGCTTGTCGTCCATATCGACCGCAACGGCGGCGCCACGTACCGTGCCGACCAGCGGCAGCGAGACAAGTTTCGGTGCCATCTCGACATGGCCGACCGCCAGACCGGCATCCGGGCGCCAAACATCGACGATGGGCGTGCCGCTGCCGTAGTCGGCCCCGTTCATCCCCATGAAGTTCGCCTGATTGAACCCTGCCTTGACCGGCAATACCCAGTCGCGCCGGTCTTCATGCGACGAGCCGTTCCACGACCAGAATCCCCGCCCAGAATCCTTCAGCATATGGGCGCTGCTGCCCCAACCGTCGACTTCCAGCGGCCGCGTGCCAGTGTTGCGGTAGGTCACGCGCTGCAGGACAAAACCAGGATGGCGGTCGTAAAGCGTGAGCGTGACGGTCTTCTCGATACCGTCAGCAGTTTGCCCGACGATCTGGTGGCGCCGTCCCGCGCCTGACCGGTCGCGAATCGAGGCCTCATGATGGCTGACAAACCGGAACGGACCTGCCGCCTTGCCGCCGGCCAAATGCAGGCTTTCCGACGCGTCGAAATCCGTCAGCGTGAGCCAGATCCCGGCAGAGCGGAACTGCACACGGCTTTGCAGCCCATCATCGAATTCCAGGGCGATTCGCGCGTCCGCGATCCGGCACGCCGGACGGGACTCAGCCATTGCGGCGGGCATCAACGCGGCGCCGGACAGAAGGGTTAAAACGGAGCGACGGCAGAGCGGGAGCAGCATGGCGGAACCTCCAGGATTGGCCTGCAAGTATTTTTATGTTGCATATTTCCGCTACTGGATGCAAACAAAAAGAATGAAACCGAAAGATATCAACCCGAGAGAAACACCTAAAGGGGGGACTATGCGCAACACCATTGCCGTTCTTAGCACCGCCATCCTGATGTGGGCCGGCCAGGCCGCCGGCGCCGAAACACCTTACAGCATGGCCGATTTCGCCCGCGTTCCCAAAATCGATTCCCACGTCCATGACAACGTGGCCGACGACACCTTCCTCGCCCTCGCCCGCAAGAATAATTTCGAACTGTTGTCGATCAACGTCGATTATCCGGATTTTCCGTCCCTCTCGGACCAAGCGACCGTCGCGCATGCACTGCGGGCGCGCGACAAACTCCATTTTCACTTCACAACCGCCTTCGCGATGAAAGGCTTCGGCACACCGGGCTGGGCAGAGCGGGTGAACCAGCGCCTCAACGCGGAAAAAGCCGCCGGCGCCGTGGCGGTGAAAATTTGGAAGAACGTCGGTCTCATCGAAACCGACGCCAAGGGCCACAAAATCATGCTCGACGATCCGGGCTTCGATCCGGTCATCGCCCACATCATCTCCCTGCAGTTACCATTGATCGATCACCAGGGTGAGCCGAAGAACTGCTGGCTGCCGCTCGACCAAATGAGTACCGACAACGACCGCTCCTATTTCAAGGAGCATCCCAACTATTACATGTATCTGCACCCCGAAGGGCCGTCCTACGAAACGCTGATGGCGGCACGCGACCGCTTCGTGGCAAAGCACCCGGACCTGCACTTTGTCGGCGCGCATATGGCGAGCCTGGAATGGAGCGTCGACCGGCTGGCGGCTTTCCTTGACCGTTATCCGAATGCCAATGTCGATCTCGCCGCGCGCATGACGCAGGTGATGTACCAATCCGCCCGCGACTACAAGAAAGTGCGCGCCTTCTATATCAAGTATCAGGATCGCCTGCTCTACGGCAGCGATCTGGCGCAGAATCCCTCGGATAAACCTGCTCAGTTCACGCGCGAGGCGCAGGCTTTTTGGGAAATGGACTGGCGCTATCTGGCGACGCCGGAAACCCAGCACGTGGCTGATCTGAAAGCCGACATCAAGGGTCTCGCCCTGCCGCGCACCGTCATCGACAAGATCTATTACCGCAATGCCAAACGCGTTTTTCTCGCCGGGCAGTAAGCGGACACGTATTTTCCCTGCCGGGCGCTAAGCTCGGCGGGGCCTCACGCCCCAAGCCATCAAGCCAAGTGCAGGTGGAAATTAAGGCGTTCCGCAGCGCTGCGAATGAACTCGGGAGCGCCGGTGTCGGTCACCAGATCGTCGATCTCGCCGGCGTCGATGATCCGGTGCAGACACACCTTGCCGAACTTCGACGAATCCGTCACGGCGATGACGCGGCGCGCCGTCTCGACCATCTTGCGGTTCAAAAGCGCCTCGGGCTCGTGATGAGTCGTGATACCGCGCTCCACGTCGAAGCCGTCCACCCCGAGAAACAACTTGTCGAGCAGCAGGTCATTGAGGGCCGCGACGGTTTTGGCGCCGTAGAACGCCATGTTCTTGCGGCGCAGTTCGCCGCCCAGCATAACGGCCTTGATCTTGCGCTTCTGCGTCAAGGCGGCGAGCACGCCGAAATCGTTGGTGACGACGGTAATGTCTTCTTCGTCGGGCAGGAAACGGGCGATCTGCAGCGTCGTGGTGCCTGAATCGAGCATGATGGAATCGCCCGGTTCGATCATCGCCGCCGCTAACCGGCCGATGCGCTCTTTCTCGTCGGTATGACTGACCCGCTTGGTTTCGATCGGCGGCTCGCTCAGATTGACCACTTCAGCCGAGATGGCTCCGCCATAAGCGCGCGCGGCGATACCATGCTCCTCGAGATAATGCAGATCCTTGCGAATAGTCTGCATGGAGACACTGAACATGTCCGCGAGGGCCACGACCTGAACGCTGCCCCGCGACTTGATCATCGTCGTGATCTGGCGGCGGCGCTCGCTCGTATCCCGCGTCGTCTTTCCCGATGGCGACGGTGCATTCGATGTTGCGTTCATACTCCGTTCGGCTCCGACTCGTGCGCATTAACCTGCACTTGGCATTCTTCTTGGCAGTCTTAAGGTGTTATTTCCTGCGGACCGCCAAATATCAATGCAGTTTGATGGCTTTTTTTGCAGTGGAGCACCACTCAAACGAGAAAACGCCAATTGAGACATTTCCTCACGATACTTTTGGATGGAAAACGAAAGATAAAGTAGATATTTTTCCCCGAGTGTATATAAATCGAAACATAGGCGGGCTGCGATTTCTTTTTTTGACCCGCATAAGGGGGTGACACCATGTCAGCAATGAAAGTTCGACTGAACAAGTTTTCAAAGTTCTTGATCACAAGCGCCTTGACCACGACGCTGGTCGGGCTGAGCGCCTACGCCCAGGACGACGGACAGACGATAGAAACTGTGCAGGTCGTCGGCGTGCGCGGCTCCGTTCTTCGCTCGATGGATATGAAAGCGCGCGCCACCACGATCGTCGATGCGATCTCATCCGAAGAGCTGGGCAAATTTCCGGACCGCAACGTCGCCGATGCACTCGGCAACATTCCGGGCGTTACCGTGAGCCGCGGTGCCGGCGCCGAAGGCCAGACGGTCACCATCCGCGGTCTGGGCGAAGAATTTTCCATCACCACGCTCAACGGACGCATCCTGCCGAGCGACTCCACCAGCCGCGCCTTTGCCTTTGATGTCCTGCCCTCCGAAATGATTTCCGGTGCCGAAATTCGTAAGGCGATCGAGGCCTCGCAACTCGAAGGCAGCATCGGCGGCGCGATCGACCTGCGGACCGCGCGGCCATTCGATAATCCGGGCCTGCACATGTCAGGTTCGATGGAAGGCGAATACGACGATCTGCCGGGCAAGCTGGGGTACAAGTTCACCGGCGTGGCCAGCGACACCTTCGCCAACGACCACATGGGCCTGCTGTTTTCGCTGACCTATTCCCATCGCAACATCCGCACCGACAACCTGCACGAATACACGCCCGCCCAGGTCACCGAAGCCGACGACAATGTCGACTACAACGGCGACGGCATCATCAACAACGACAAAAGCTATATCCGCCCCGACTACTACAGCGTCGGCGTGATCTTGGCGAAGTTCGACCGCATCGGCGCGTCGAGCAGCTTCCAGTACCAGCCGAACGAAAATCTCACGATCACGCTCGACGGCCTCTACAGCTATTACAAGTCCTCGACCGAGAACTACGCCCAGTCGAACTTCATGGCACCGCGCGAAGACCCCAGCACATCCCCCAACAAATGGGACATGAGCACGGTCAAATACGACAAGAACGGCGTCATCACCAATTTCGCGATGAACAATCTGGTTGCCGAAGTCCTCGACGACGAAGAGCCGCGCGTCGTGCACACCCAGCAATACGGCGGCCATGCGACGTGGCAAGCCACCGACAAGCTGACCGTCGATGCTGACGCCTACTGGTCGCGCGCGGCCCATAACGAAGCCGGCAAGAACCGTTTCGTCGTGGCCGGCATTCCGGACGCCAGCGCCACCTTTGCCACGCGCGATTACGGCTTCCCCGATCTGGCGATCACCCTGCCCGGCGGCCGTTCGCTGGCCGACGCAACGGACGCCGACTATCACGTCCACTACATCGGCATCCAAGGCGAGGACCTGAGAGACCAGATCCTGGGCACCAAGATCGACACCAAGTACAAAATCGGCTACGGCATTTTCGATTCCGTGCAGCTCGGCTTCAACTACAATCGCCGGACCAAAGCGAGCGACACCTACGACAACGGCAACACAACGTCGTGCAATTATTGCGGTTATCCGTTCACCTTTGCCGATATCGGCGCCAAGGTCGTGCAGCCTCTGGGCGTATCCAATCTTCTGTCGGACATGTCGGGAAATTTCCCGCGCACGTTCGCCCGCTTCGACATCGGCACCTATCTGAATTCGCTGTCGAAGGCCGACAACAACCCGAACGTTCTTGATCCCACTACCGGCCTTCCCTATCCCGCCGGGTATTCGCAGCAGGTCGTGCAGAAGGACCTGCCGATGTCCTTCGCGGTGTCGGAGAAGACCTTTGCCGGTTATATCCAGGCCAATTTCGCCAGCACCAACTGGGACGCCAACATCGGCCTACGCATCGTGTCGACTGACGTCGCCTCCAACGGCTCGTCGACCGAAATCCTCAGCATCACCAAGATTCCGGGCAACACCGCCGACTATCATGTCGAAATCAGCGATCCAGAGCCGGTGACTGGCGGCGGCGATTACACGAAGCTCCTGCCGTCGATCAACGTCACCTACAACTTCACCGACGAGCTGCACCTTCGCCTCGCCGGCTCGCAGGTGATCGCCCGGCCGTCCTTCGATCAGCTCTCGCCCGCCTCCGACGCATCGAGCGCCAGTTCGGGCACGTTCATCATCTACAACTCCGGCAATCCAAACCTGAAGCCGACCAAAGCCAACCAGTTCGATGCCTCGCTCGAATGGTACAAGTCGCAACAGGGCTCAATCTCGCTGGCGGTGTTCTACAAGGACATCTCCAATTTCGTGACGACTGTGAATGTCGATCAGGAGATCGCCGGCCAGGACTTCACGGTCGTGACCGTACAGAACGGCGACGCCGCCACTGTGATGGGCGTCGAACTTGCCGGACAATACCTGTTCGATAACGGCTTTGGCTTCCAGGCCAACCTGACCCTCAACCACTCCAAGGCCCACCTCGGCGGGCTTACCGGTGCACTCGATGGTGCGGTTCCCTTCTCGTACAATCTCAAGGCCTTCTATCAGAAGGACGACTGGGAAGGCCAAGTCTCCTACAGCTTCAATTCGAAGTTCACGACGCGCATTTCCGGCATCGTGCCCGGCTTGCCGGAGAAGGAACTTTCTTATGAGGAGCTGTCGGCGAGTCTCAGCTACGATCTGACGTCGCATTTCAAAGTCTACGTCGAAGGTTCGAATCTGCTCAATTCCGCCACGCAGCGCTACAGCGGATATCCCAACGTGCCGGCCTATTACGAAGCCTATGGCCGTTCGCTCTTCTTCGGCGTGCGCGCCAAACTGTAGTCTTCGGCAAAGAGGATCTTTCAAATCGGCCGGCGATGCGAAGGCGTTGCCGGCCTTTCTGTTAGGCCCGGAGCGATACGAGCGCAGGCATCCGGACCAAATTCTTGTCGAAACGGGGAGACAAAAATGAAGCGCCGAGACTTTCTCAAAGCCGGCACGATGATGGTTGGAGCCGGAGCAGCCTTTCCTTCTGGGGCCGCTCAAGCACAAGATCTCGAACATAATTGGGAGCATCACGATTGGGGCGGCGGGCCAGCCGTGACCGACCGGCTGTACCAAGGCCCGTTTTCGAATTACGGCGCTCAAGCGAATGTTCCTGGTGGTGACGTCATCATGGCGACGACACCCTCGCGCGACGTCGTACCCAATTTCGGCATGGGCTTGACCGTTTATGTGTCGGGCGACATCGGTCCGCCGCGGCTACCGGGCCAATCGCTCGAACGGGCGATTGAAGACCTCATCGCCCTGCCCTTCACCCAGAAGGTCTATGTGCGTCTCAACTGGCGCGAAATCCAGAAACGCCCCGGCCGGCTCGATCCGCCGGATTTTTGGCGCATCGCCTTCGATATCGCGCGGCACTACGGCAAGCGCGTGGGTTTCCGGATCATGTTGGAAAATCCGGATTTTCCTGAGCCAGGCATGCCCGATTTCTTGATGGAGAAGGTGCCTTACATTCCCCTCAAAGGGCAGTGGCCCGGCGATCGCTCTCAGACCCGCCACCGCAAGAAACACGCGATGCCCCGCTATGACCACCCAGCCTACCAGGCGGCGTTCGGCGAACTCAATGCGCTGTTGGCCGATACTTTGAACGGCAGCCCCGATGTCGAGTACATGGACACGATGATGTACGGTTTCTGGGGCGAGGGTCATAGCTGGCCGTTTGAGGGCAACATCTTCCCAAGCAACTTCATCGCCGAGCAAACCTGGATGACCATGCTGGAGACCCAGCTCCGCACTTGGACGAAGACACCGATCGTGACGAATACGCAGCCGGACTTCAACAACGTCGGCAACGCCGCGATGCTGGACCGCACCGTCCGGACCGGCAACTGGATCCGCAGCGATACTATTTTCATCGAGAACTCGCAGATCGAAGCCTTGAGCAACCGCCCTGCCTGGACTGCTGCGATCAGTGAGGTCGGCATGACCACCGGCGAGCCCGCGCAACTCGGACTCGATGAAGGGGTCACCGCCAACGAGCAAATCATCGACCACGTCTTGGCCGTGGGCGCCAATTACTGGTCGATCTGGAACTGGCACAATATCGCTGCCGCGCACGTGCGCAGCTATTCCGACAAGTATCCCGAAGTGATCGACCATATCGCCCGGCGGATCGGCTATCGCGTGTACCCCGCCTTCATCTGGGCCTTCGAGCGCGACGATGCGAGCGGTGTGGTTGTCGGACTTGCCAATGACGGCGTCGCGGGTGTCCCCGGCGTGCTGCGTCTGACACTGGTGGACGAAGCGGGCGTCGTAAAGGCGAGCGGATGTGTCGATCCTGGCTATCCCAAGCCGATGGGAATCCGACAAGTGATGCTGCTATGGCCGGGCCGGAAGGATTGGGCGGGACTTCGCCTGAAGGCGGAGATTGAGGTCAAAGGCATGCGCTATCCGTTGCGCTGGGCGTGCCGGCAGACACTCAACGCCGATGGCTCTTTGACCCTGCGGCGCAACATCACCAACTGAGGCGAACGGGCATTCACGCGCATCACGGGCGATCGGGACAGCCGTGCCGGCGGCCTGATCATTTTCGAGGGTGACACTACGATGCAGTTCCTTTCTGCGCGGGAAGATACTACGAGAAACCGTCCCGTTGAGCGACAACGCCTACGGCCTTGACGCGCAAGCATTGCGAGGAACTTTGATGATCGTTTACGTCGTCCGGCATGGTGAAGCGGAAGGCAATCGCGAGGGACGATTCCTGGGACACGTCAATCCTCCGCTCACGGAGCGGGGCCGGGAACACGCCAGGAAAATGGGCGAAGCCCTGAAGGGCCTCGGCATCGAACGCGTTCGGGCCAGCGATCTCACGCGTGCCTTCACGACGGCCTCGATCATCGGCGAAATCATCGGCCTTTCCGTCGAACCCACGCCGAGTCTGCGCGAAGTCAATCACGGTGTGATCGACGGGTGGACGGCGGACGCCATCATGGCCACCGAATACGGTCCGGCGCGCGAGAAAGATAAGTACAATTACCGGCCGCCCTTGGGCGAAAGCTACAAGAGCATCGAACCGCGCATCCTGAGCGAACTCGTTCCGCCGCCACCGGTGCCGACGCTTCTGGTCACGCATCTGGGCCCGATGCGGGTGCTGCTGCATTGCCTCGGCGGTATTTCCCAGTCGGAAGCGACCGGCGCCAAAATCGGTCACGACGAGATGCTCATTTTGCGGAACGACGGCGGCCAATGGCATGGCGAGCGCCGGTCTATTGCCGATGCCCCGTCACAAACACGCGGGCCTCAATAAGGCGGGTTACGCCGTCTTGCCGAATTTTTAACGACAAGCTCAGCACACGTCCGTCGCGACGGTGCAGGTCTCGCTATATCGAGACGGTCTTGGTGCGGTATTGCTCCGCCACCCAATCAACGAACACGCGAAGGCGTGGCGAGAGCTGGCGCGTGTGCGAATAAAGAACATGCACCGCCAATGGCGTCGGCGGAAAACCGGAGAGAATCTCGACAAGAGCTCCCGTCGCAAGTTCCGCAGCGACGCGATAGCGCGGCACCTGGATCAAGCCGAGCCCCAGACAGGCGACCGCTACATTCGTCTCAGGGCCGGTGACCGTCATCATCGCAGGCAGGACGAGATGGCGAAATTCCCTTCCGACCTGAAACGTGAAAGGGATGATCTCGGTCGTATCGGGCGCCAACAATCCCACCATTTCGTGACCATCGAGAGCGTCGGGTGTCAGCGGCGTACCGAATCGCGCGAGATAGCCGGGACTGGCGAAGGTGCCTCGCTCCAACATCGCCAATCGCCGCTTGATCAGCGGGCTGTCCACCAGTTCTCCTGCTCTCACGATACAGTCGAGACCTTCGCGGATCATGTCCACGGGCTGATGCGCCTCGCTGAAATGAAGCCGGATGTCCGGATACATCTCGTGAAATCGCGGCAAACCGGGAAGCAGGAAATGGCGCGCCTGGGTGCCATGGACGTCGACACGGACGAGCCCTGCCGGTTTGGCGCCGGTAAAGGCACCCTCCGCGTCCTCCAGATCAGCAATCAGAGCGACGCAACGCCGGTAATAGGCTTCGCCGTCCAGCGTCGGACTAACTTGGCGGGTTGTTCGCTGCAGGAGGCGGACACCAAGTCGCGCTTCCAGCTCTTTTACGGCATCCGTAACGGAAGATCGCGGCAAGCCGAGGTCATTCGCGGCATGCGTGAAGCTGCGCCGCTCGACAATACGGGCGAAGACACGCATGGCATCGAAGCGGTCCATTGTTCGCACTCTCGTATAGTGATGCCGAAATATGCCGGATTATCTATGGCGGCGAAAGGAGCATCTTGTCTTGGTCGGGGAACAGCCCCGCTAACGGAGACAGGCTATGACCAATCAGACACAGAGAGTTGCAGTCGTGACCGGCGCTTCCGGCGGCATTGGCGCTGCCATTGCGGACCGTCTTGCCCGGGATGGGTTCGTTGTTGTGGTGAACTACGCCGGTCATGCCGCGTCGGCCGAAGCGGTGGTGGCGCGGATCGAGGCAGCCGGTGGCCGGGCGGTGGTGGCACAAGCCGATATCGCCGATGTCCAAGCGGTGCGCCACATGTTCGAATCTACCGAGACCGCCTTTGGCGGCGTCGACGTGTTGATCAACAACGCCGGCGTCATGAACTTGGCGACAATTGCCGAAAGCGACGACGCCTTGTTCGACCGCCAGATCGCAATCAATCTGAAGGGCACGTTCAACACGCTGCGCGAAGCGGCCAAGCGCCTGCGCGATGGCGGACGGATCGTGAATCTGTCCTCCAGCGTCGTCGGCCTGTTGCAGCCGACTTATGGCGTTTATGCCGCCACCAAAGCCGCTGTTGAGGCGATGACCAGCATTCTCGCGAAGGAATTGCGGGGTCGCGCGATCACCGTCAACGCCATCGCGCCCGGCCCAACGGCGACCAAGCTCTTCCTCAATGGCAAGCCGCAAGAGGTCATCGACCGCCTCGCCAAGCTCGCGCCACTGGAGCGGCTCGGCCAACCCGAGGATATCGCCAATGCCGTGGCTATGCTGGTTGGTCCGGATGGTGGCTGGATCAATGGCCAGACCCTGCGCGCCAATGGCGGCATCATCTGATCCACGCCGGCACGACGGCCATCCCAATTCATCGAAGGAGTATTTCCCATGGCGAACGACGTTATTCTCGTTACCGGCGCCTCCTCAGGCTTTGGCCTTATGACCGCCCGCGCTTTGGCGGAGGCCGGGCACACCGTCTATGCCTCGATGCGCGAAACCAAAGGTCGCAATGCACCCCGGGTTACGGAAATCTCCGCATGGTCCAAAGAGCGCGGTCTGGATTTGCGCACCGTCGAATTGGATGTTCAATCCGACAACTCGGCGGAGGCCGGCGTTGCGCACATCCTTGAGGAGACCGACCGTCTCGACGTCATCGTTCACAATG
>JAATGK010000401.1 GCA_015654715.1 Alphaproteobacteria bacterium | reverse complement strand
GGTTCAACGACACATTTTACTTTGACCGCAAGCGCCGTATCGAAGTTCGGCAACGTCCAGACGGGCGTCAATATGCTTTTGGCGGATGAGAAGGACCTCGCCGGAATAGAATTGCGCTACCCTGACGGACGAGCTTGGTCGGGCAAGGGCGCCTTCGGCTATGTGCACGAGGCTCGGATCATTGGCGGGTGGGTGGGTTCGGAATGAGCGCCTTGCGATGAGTGTCGGTCGGTTTTGAACGACCGCAATTGAACGCGAGCGAACGTCTCGCGCTTGGGTATCAAGTGTCAGATTTTGACCACAGGACGCCCATTCGTCCTCATGCTGAGGAGCGAACGTAGTGAGCGTCTCGAAGCAGGATTGACGCACGCCTTACGGTTTCACCGTCCCGCCATTGACGTGCACCGTCGCCACGGCCGCTTTGTCGATGGCCGAGCCGCCGAGGCGCACCACGTAATCGCCGTCGGCGACGCGCCAGAGATTGGCATCGGCATCGAACATCGCGAGCAAGCGCGGATCGGCATAGAGCGTGACGTGTTTGGATGCGCCTGGCGCTAGGTCCACCTTCTGGAAGCCGATCAGGCGCGACGTCCCGAACGGCGGCTTGACGTAAACCTGCGCCACGGTTTTGCCCGCCACCGGTCCGGTGTTCTTGACATCGAAGTCGACTTTGATGGTCGACACACCGAGGAGTCTCATGTTTTGATAGCTGAATGTCGTATAGGAAAGCCCGTAGCCGAAGGGGAACAGCGGCGTCAGCTTCTGGTCGTCGAACCAGCGATAACCGACGCGAGCGCCTTCCTGATAGATCACGTCGTAGGCCGTCGGCGTCCCCGTGGTGGGCGCGATGCGATTGTCGGGGCGCTGACCGGTGATGATCGGATGCGGCAACTGGCTTTCGGCAATTGGGAAGGTCACCGGCAGCCGGCCCGACGGATTGACCTCGCCGAACAAGATGCGCGCGATCGCGCTAGCGCCGCCGTTGCCGGAATACCAAGCTTCCACCACGCCGGGCACGGCGTCGAGCCAAGGCATGGTCACCGGGCCGCCGGTTTCCAGGATCACGATGGTGTTGGGATTGGCCGCCGCCACCGCTGCGATCAGCTCGTTCTGTTTGCCGGGAAGCGCCAGATCGATCACGTCGACGCCTTCATGCATGTATTGCCAGGCGAACACGATGGCGACGTCGGATTTCTTGGCCAGCGCCACGGCCTGGGCGATATCGCTGCCGCTGACGAATTCCACCTTGGCTTTTGGCGCCAGTTTGCGGATTTCGCTGAGCGGCGCGGTGGCATGAAGCACGGCTCTGTCCTGCGGCAGTTGCCAGCGCCGGCCGTCGATCACTTTGGTGCCGCCGCCGAGGCCGACCACCATGTCCTCGGTGTGGCCGATGCCGTGCACCTGCGAGGAACCACCGCCGGAGAGCACACCCTTGTCGGCAAAGGCGCCGATCACAGCGACTTTCTGGCGTTTGGTCGCGTTGAGCGGCAGCAGCGCCTGTTCATTTTTGACGGAGGCGTTCTTGAGCAGCACGATGCCTTCTTCGGCATCCTTTTGCGCCACTGCAAGATCGCCATTGACGTCGAGCGGACCTTTCAACAGCGGCCGGTCGAACAGGCCCTTGGCGAACATGGTGCGCAAAATCCGATGAGCCATCAGATGCAGCCGCCATTCCTGCACTTGTCCGGTCGTGATGGCATCGCGCAAGGCATTGCCGAAGAAATCGCTGCGGTCCGAACCATTGGAGGATTCCTGGTCGAGACCGGCGGTCGCTGCCGCAATAGTCGAATGCACCGCGCCCCAATCCGACAGCACAAAGCCCTTATAGCCCCAGTCGCTGCGCAGCATGTCGGTGAGCAGGTTCGGATTCTCGCAGGCATAAACATTCTTGACGCGATTGTAGGAGCACATGATGGCGCCCGGATCGCCGCGTTCCAGCGCCAATTCGAAGGCGAGATAATCGCTTTCGCGCGCTTCGGCTTCGTCGATGGTCACGCTCATCACCGTACGTGCGGTTTCCTGATCGTTGAGCGCAAAATGCTTAGCGGTGGAGATGATGCCCTGGCTCTTGATGCCCTTGATGGATTCGCCCACCATGATTCCGGCCAGCCATGAATCTTCGCCGGCATATTCGAAGGTGCGTCCGCCTCTAGGCTCGCGCGCTAGATTGACGCCGCCCGCCAGCATCACGTTGAAACCTTTGGCGCGGGCTTCGCGACCGACCATCGCGCCGCCTTCGAACGCCAGCACCGGATTGAACGTCGCCGCCGTGAGAAGTGACGAGGGCAGCGCCACCGCGGTATCGCCGGGCCGCATATTGCCGCCATTGGCGACGCCGAGGCTGGCATCGGATTCGGTCAATGCCGGAATGCCGAGCCGGGCGATGCCGGGCACATAACCGGCGCTGGCGGGCAGCAGCGGCTTCATCCACGCCGGAATCGGTTCGTGAAAGCCGGGCTGATAAGCGATGCCGAGAAAGCCGTCGACCAGGATCAATTCCTCATCGCGGGTCATCTGTTGCTGGAGAATGTCGGCGCGCGAATCGGGCGACAGCGTGGTGTTCATCCAAGGCTGACCGGGTTGCGCGAACGCCGCCGTCGCACCGAGACAAAACAAAGCAACGCCAAACAACCGGCCACGCATGATGGAAGACCCCTTACGACCAAATGTCGCGAAACGCGCAAAAATATGGAGCAGCTTTGCGCAAAATGCCGCGACCATGAAAACGCTGGCGATTATTGTTACGAGCGACGGGTTAACAAGGCCGTTCACTGCGGCGAATTTGAGCCGTGGGTCCGTTTGGTGAAATTCGAATTCAAGACTGTGCCGTCAAGCGACTGATTATGAGCGCGGATTCAATGTCTCCGCGGCGGCGAGAAGCCCAATCCAGGGCGATGCGTTCAGGGCTTGGCCTTCATCGCCGGGGTCAGTTTTACGCCCGCCCGCGCGGCAAGGTGGTAGCAGATCTCCATCTGGTCGGCCATATAGCGCTTGTCGGCCAGCGTCGCACCCGAATAAGCGCTGATCATCTGGGACGCGAAGTGAATGCGCGACCGGCTGTAGGAGTCGCGGCTGGCCAAACCGGCTTTTTTCACGCGATCGAAGGTTTCGCGCATCGCTTGGGAGAAAAAGTTGGTTGGCGGCGCAAATAGCGGCTTGTAGAGCGCGATATGGCTGTTGTGGTGGCCGGCGACCAGGATCGCATCCGCGTTGGTATCGGGATCGGTGAGGAGAAACCGCGTTACGTCGCACACCGCGATGGCGTCGGACCAGTTGTCGAGCTTGTTGAGATCGAAATCCGTCATGTGACCGGCGGCGGCGGGAGCCACTCCAAGAAGACCCGCAAAGGTGAGGCCCGCAAACGTGAGGATTGTGGCAAAGCGGTTTGCTGTCGTTTGCATGGCGGCACTCCCGGAAGGACAAATACGAGTTTCGCACGTCCTTTCCCGCGCGATCGTTCACAGCTTCGAGATTATCTGCGCGTAGCGGCGTGTTTGCACGCGTTTTCCATCAAGGTTTCGTGAGTGAACCATATTAAACCATTCAAGGATTCGTGAGTTTCACATCGCGGACATTTTCGGCGCAAGAGGCGAATACGTATATCGATCGAAAAATGTCCGTATACGGTCTTTATTGACGGGCGCTGCCGCGCGCCGAGATTTCAGCCGTGCCGGCAAGGTTTCCCGATGCCGCGTAATGAGTAGTTTCCGAGCCTTCCGCGGCGTTACCGCTGACGCGTACCATCGCATCGCTTGTTCGAGCAATCCCGAACTGCAAAACGCGTGGGGAAATGGCATGCGTAGTCTTACCAAATGGGCCATTGCATTTGTTGCGGTGGCGGCTGCCTACGGCGTTCTCCACCCTGTTGGCGGAAACAACCGGGATATTGCCCTCAGAACGAATGACAGAATGGAACGCCGGCTCATTTGGCAAGGCGCCGGTCAAAACGACCAGAACCTGAAACTCCTGCTCGCCGAGAAGATTTATGAGGGCGGCGGCAGTATTTCCGATCGTCCTGGCGATCTGGGCGACCGTTCTTCCCGCGCCGAAGGCAATAGCAGCCCCAGTAGCTGAGGCCGATCAATATCGATGCCGCTTTGCCATGAAGACTGTCGTGCAGAGGCGTAGCGGCGCAATCCCAGGGAGCCCGTCTTCGCGCTGCCGCGCTTCGCCGCGGCAGTCTCCGCCGCTGCGCGGCGTAGACTGGCTTGCCAAGGCGTAGCGGCGCAATCCCAATGAGCCCGTCTTCGCGCTGTCGCGCTTCGCCGCGGCAGTCTCCGCCGCTGCGCGGTGTAGGGTGGCTTGCCAAGGCGTAGCGGCGCGATCCCAATAAGCCCGTCTTCGCGCTGTCGCGCTTCGCCGTGGCAGTCTCCGCCGCTGCGCGGCGTAGACTGGTGGGCGATGCAGGGATCGAACCTGCGACCCCACCCGTGTGAAGGGTGTGCTCTCCCGCTGAGCTAATCGCCCGATGTCGTGCAAATCGGTGCCGGGCGGGTGGCCCGGAGGTGCATGACGTCAGTGGCGCGATTTAGGGAATAGGAGGCAGGGGTGTCAAGCCGTGTGGGCGGTGACGGCCAACATTGTTCGCAGCGTTACCGCCCGGACCGGCCGGTTAGCCCTGGGCGTGGGCGGTATGGGCCTGCAGCGCGCGGATGCGGTCGGCGAGGGTGGCCTGGGCGGTGAGGCCCGCGGCAGCGTCGGCGGCCTTGGTGGCGTCGCGGGCAGGTTCTGCTGCAAGAATCGCCTCGATGGTCGAATCCGGGCCCTCCAGCGTCATCGCCAGTTTGGCGACCTTGGCGGCGATGTCGTTGATCCGCTCGCGCAACAGGGCGTTTTCGACGCGTTCCGTGGCCCAGGCGCTCTCGGCTTGCTGCCCGAT
>JAATGK010000429.1 GCA_015654715.1 Alphaproteobacteria bacterium | reverse complement strand
TTCGTTTCGGCCATGGTGTCCTTCTGTCACTGAAACCCTAGCCGCTTTCCCCTCAAAGCGAAACGCGTCACGACAAGGCGGACGCATTCGATTTGTGCTAAAGTTGGCGGCGCGGAGAGGCCCATGCGAATTTTCTTGAGTTTGGCGGTGGCGATCGCGTTCCAAGCGGCCGATGCCAGAGCACCGAAGCCGGCGACGCCGAAAGAACCGGTGGCCGCAGCGGTCGAACACGCCGGTGACATCTGCAAGGCGACCGGCGGCTTCGGGCGCGGCTTCGGGCGCGGCTACGGCCATGTCGATGCGACCGCCGATGACGATTGGGCGCCGTTCGAAAAACTCACCATCGCGGCCGGCGAGATCGCGGCGGTGGCGCCATTCCGCGGCAGCGGCGACACACTGGAAGACGATGCGGCGCACGCCGAACATTTCCTCAAAGCGCTCGACAAAGCCGTGACGGCAAAGGCGCACTTCAAGCACCGCGAAGCCTCCGGCAACGCCGTGCGGTTCAGTCCCGGCAAGGATGCGGGCGCCGGCGTCACGCTTCAGCTTCGCCAAGAAGAAGATCAGATCATCGCCATTTGCACGGGCGGCTGAAGTCACGGCCCGCGGGTTAGGGCAGCGGGCATTCAAACGGACTCCTCATCCTAAGCCCTTTGGCCTTCGCCCTTCGAGACGTGAAAACTCCGGTGAGGGCCAAAGGGCGTCTCGAAGGATGATCGCGTCAAAACGCCCGTCGTTCTAGCCGCGGGGCTCAGGCTGCGTTGCGCTTTCGCGTTCCGGCATCGGCGTCTGCGGCCAGCATCATGGCTTTGTGCACCATCTCGTTCCAATTGTCGGGCGTATCCTTGGTGTGGCAAGGACAGGCCGAGCATGGCGCGCACTTGTCACCGTTGGTCAACAATTGCCGGCGCCAGGCGATGAACTTTTCGCTGGCGTAAACGTCGAAGATCGACGCGGCGTTGAGATTTCCCATGACGCAGTGGGCATGCTGGGGAATATCGGCCACCACCAGACTGCAAGGATGCACATTTCCGGTATGGCCGACGATGAATCCGAACAATGACTCGACGCAAGGCGCTGTGCGGGACTTGACCTGAAGCCCGGCGCCGGGAACGCCGCCGCCTTGATTATGCCCGACCCGCTGCATGTCGGCAGAGCGGATCGTGACGTTCATTTTCGATCCCGCCAGACAGAGGTGAACCTTGATCCCTTTGAGGAACTCTTCGACCGACGGTTTGAGGCCCAGCTTGCGCGCCAGATCGAGCATGCGCTGCAGCGCGACGCATTCGTCGTACGTCTTGCCCGGCGCGGTATGGACCGTGAGGTTCAAGTCATCGACGCCGCAGTCTTCCAGCGCCTTCAGAATTTCGGCATTGAGGTAGTCGCTGTTGGAGAAAACGGCGATGCGGGCGCTCGGCAGCCGCGGCCGGGCGAATGACAGCCGCTTCACAAGATCGTCGGCATGCATCAGCGGCTCGTTGTGGCCGACAAATGAAAGCTGACCGGAATAGTCGATAGTGGCAAGTTCGGTCACCAGCCGTTCGAACATGGCGTCGGGCATGTATTTGTTGAAGCTGCGCCGGTCGTGCAGGCTGTTCGAGCAATACGAACATTTGCGGTTGCATTGCGTGCTGGTTTCGACGTCGATCTTGCGGACGGAACTCTTGAACGCGGCCCGCTTCTGCGCATCCGTCAGTTGGGCGGCGAAATGCAGGCTCGACAGCACGATGCCGTTTTCGAGGCAGCCCACCGGGCGGTGCGGTTCCAGTTTGGACTGTTCCGCCGGCGGGGCGCGGCGGGCCTCGCAAATGGCCTGGTTCAGCGCTTCGTCGACCACATAACCCAAGGGCGTGAGCTGGGTCAGAATCTCCTGGGCCTCGGCAATCCAGCCAGTGCGAACCAAGGTCTGCATGTAGTCTTGGATGATGGCGAGTTCGCTATTGTTGGTGCCACCTACCGCCGATTGAAAGCCTTTAGGCATACGTATTTCCCCCGGAAAGTACGCCTTAACCAAATAAAGGCAGCTGGTTAACGCGCCGTGTAACGTCTGTATGATTACACGCGTAAGGAGAAATTATTTCGCCTCGGGAGGTCGGGGGGACTACATCGCGCCGGGTTCGATGAGATCCCAGCGATTGCCGTAAAGATCTTCGAACACCGCGACGGTGCCATAGACCTCGTGCCGCGGCGGTTCGAGGAAGTGCACGCCCGCGGCCGCGAAGGCGGCATGATCACGCGCGAAGTCCTCGGTCTGCAAAAACAGAAACACCCGCCCGCCGCCTTGGGCGCCGATATGGGCGACTTGTTCGGGCGTCGCCGCTTTGGCGAGCAACAGCCGCACGCCGCCGCAGTTTGGCTCCACCAGCACCCAACGCTTACCGCCGCCGAGATCGCGATCCTCCACCAGCCGGAACGAAAGCGCCCGCGTGAACCAGGCGATGGCCTCGTCGTAATCACGAACGAGATAAGTGAAATGGGTAATTTTCATGAGGACGATTCCGCAAATTTCACAGCCTCGCGGCTGCGCGCCCGCATCCATTCCATCCACAGATGCATTCTCTGCCTTCTCAAAGCTGGGGGTTGAAGCCAGTTTCGAGAGCATAACGTGAGCATTGATCTCATTCAAACGCGCGCGATAACATTATCGCGTCTAAATTCTTGGCGTTGCGACCCCGCTACGCTCTCAAGCAACAGCGAGGCCTGTAATTGGCGCACTCCCAAGTACGGGTGCAGTTCCAGGGCGGCAGAAAGTTGAGCGGAAGGGTAAACACCCGATCAACACCGTCGCACTAGACGGAGGTTCGAAGGTTCGAATCCTCCGGTCGGCCAGCAAGGGTCCCGGCCACCGCCTTGGTACTCAACTCCCCCCGGTTCGCTCCCAGCGGATCGGGGGGTTTTGTTTACCCGGTTTACCGGGCACCACTTCGTAGGACAGTTTGTCCCCTTCGTTCAACCGCATTGAACTTTCATCCACGGTGACGTGCAAAATAGTTATTTGGTTATGCCGACACGGACAAAAGTCCTCTTTTTCAGCAATCTTTCAAATTTTCTCCCATTATCGATTTGGCGGTACGGCGAAGCTTGTGGCGAGCCCTCGTTCTGCCAAGCCCGCGGCGCTATAGTGCCGCGCTCAATTTGGAGGCATTCTAATGTCGGCAGTGGTCGAGTCCAAGCGGATCAGCGTGCCTGAGATCATGGCTCACAAGGCGGCGCATCAGCCGGTGGTCTGCCTGACCTGCTACCACGCGCATACCGCACGGTTGTTGGACGACCACGTCGATCTGATGCTGGTCGGCGACAGCCTGGGGATGGTCATCCACGGCATGGAGACCCCGCTTGGGGTGACTCTGGAGATGATGATCCTGCACGGTCAGGCGGTGATGCGCGGCGCCAAAAAGGCGCTGGTGGCCGTCGACATGCCGTTCGGCTCCTATGAGGAGAGCCCGCAAGTGGCCTTTCGCAAAGCCGCCCGGGTGATGCAGGAAACCGGCTGCCAGGCGGTAACACTCGAAGGCGGCGAGCGGATGGCCGAAACCATCCAATACCTCACCCAGCGCGGCGTGCCGGTGATGGCCCATATCGGCCTCACTCCTCAGCGGGTCCAGATTTTCGGCGGTTTCAAGACCCAAGGCCGCACCGCGGCGGAATGGCCGGCAATCGAGGCCGACGCCCGGGCGGTCACCGAGGCTGGGGCTTTTTCGGTGGTTCTGGAAGCCATGGCGGAGCCGCTGGCGGCCAAGATCACGGCCGACATCGCCATCCCGACGATCGGGATCGGCGCCTCAGCGGCCTGCGACGGCCAGATCCTGGTGATGGAGGACATGCTCGGCCTCAACCCCAAGCCGCCCAAATTCGTGCGGCAATACGCCAGCATGGGCGACGACATTGCGGCGGCCGTGGAAGCCTATGCGAGCGACGTCCGCGCCCGCACCTTCCCGGGCAAGGAAAACGTTTATCAGATGAAGAAGGTTAGCTGAATCACCTCCCCCTTGCGGGGAGGTCGGAGAGCCGAAGGCGATCCGGGCTTGCCGCGGCGTAGCCGAAGGCGAAGCCGGGTGGGGGGCGGTGCTGGGCCAAATAGCCGCCCCCACCCGAAGCGCTTCGCGCTTCGACCTCCCCACAAGGGGGAGGTAATGTTCACCGTGAAATATCGTCAAGTTGCGCAATTCCGGCGCAAAGGCTAATTACCGCGCCCGGTCAATGTCTTGTTGCGACTCTCCGAAAGGAATTCCCCGTGTCCGACATCTTCCGCGAAGTCGAGGAGGAGGTCCGCCAAGAGCGGCTCCAGAAGTGGTGGAAGAAATACGGCAACTTCGTTGTTGCCGGCGTCTCGATTCTCGTCATCGGCGTGGCGGGTTGGAAGATGTGGGAGCGCTACGACCAGCAGCAGCGCCTCAAGGCGTCGTCGCAAATCGAAAGCGCCGCGCAGATTTCGGCCGCGGGCCAGAACGACCTCGCCGCTGAGGCCTATGCCCAGATCGCCAAGCACGCGCCGTCGGGCTATGCGCTGATCGCCCAGCTCAGCCAAGCTGACGAATACATGGCGTCGGGCCGCACCAACGATGCGATCGCGCTCTACATGAAGATCGCCGACAACGACAAAGCCGGTCTCGGCGATGTCGCGCGCATGCGCGCCGCTTGGGCGCAAGGCGACAAGCTGTCGACCGAAGAATTGAAGACGCTGCTCGCTCCTCTCAACGACGGCAAATCGCAATGGCGTTTCATGGCGCGTGAACTCCTGGCCTATCGCGCTCTGCATGACGATCATGCCGGCGTGGCCCAGAAGGAATTCGCCGCCCTCGCCGCCGAAAAGGACGCGCCCTCGTCGCTGCGCCAGCGTGCCGACGCGATGGCCACCCTCATCCGCACCAGCGGCGGCAAGGACTTCGGCAAAGTGCCGGAACCGCCCCAGCAGGACGTCCCCGCCCAAGGAACCGACACGCCATGATGACTCGTAAGTTTGCGCCGGTTGCCTTGCTGACGGTGGTGGCGCTGCTCCTCGGCGGTTGCGCCATCACCGATACGATGGGCAAGTGGTTTTCCTCGCCGCACAAATCGAAGATCCGCGGCGAGCGCATCTCCATCATGGTGAACGACGATTCCGTCAAACCCGACCCGACCCTGAAGGACATCAAGGTCGAGCTGCCGCCGCCTTACAAGAATACCGAATGGGCCCAGTCCGGCGGGTTTGCCTCCAACGCGGTGCACCACTTGATGGCGTCGGGCCCGCTGCAGCAAATTTGGCAGGCGGACGCCGGTACCGGCTCGCGCACCCAATCGCGTCTCACCGCCTCGCCGATCGTCGCCGCGGGCAAGGTTTACGTGCTCGATTCCAAGGCGCGCGTGTTCGCCTTCAACGCGCAGAACGGCGAAGAAGCCTGGCACGTTTCCGTCGCGCCTCCGGGCGACCAAGACCTCATCAATCTGCTGACTCTCGGCGCCTTCGGTGAGGACAAGCGCGTCGACAGTTCCAAGGGCTTCGGCGGCGGCATCGCGTTCGACAACGGCATCCTTTACGCCACCACCGGTTTCGGCGATGTCGTGGCCCTCAATGCCGGTACCGGCAAAGAGCTGTGGCGCAAGAATTTCGGCGTTCCCATCGCCAACGCGCCGGTGATCAACGGCGGACGCTTGTTCGTCGCCTCCATCGACAACCACCTGCACGCGATCGCCGCATCCAACGGCCGCGAACTCTGGGATCATCAGGGCATCACCGAAAATGCCGGCATCATGGTCTCCACCAGCGCAGCGGTGTCGGGCGAATTCGTCATCGCGCCCTATTCTTCCGGCGAAGTCTATGCCTTGCGCGTGCAGAACGGGCGCCCGGCTTGGAACGACATGCTGACCCGCAGCCACGGCGTCACCGCGCTGTCCGAAATCGACGACATTGCCGGCAAGCCGGTGGTCGATCGCGACCTCGTCTTCGCCATCAGCCATTCCGGCGTGATGGCCGCGATCCAGCTCGACAAGCGCGACCGCCAGTGGCAGCGCGACATCGGCGGCATCCAGACCCCGTGGGTGGCCGGCGACTATGTGTTCGTCATCACCTTGCAGAACCAGCTCATGTGCCTGACCCGCAAGGAAGGCCGCGTGAAGTGGATTCACCAGCTTCCGCGCTGGATCGATCCGGAAGACACCACCTCCGATCCGATCGTCTGGAGCGGCCCGGTGCTGGTCTCGGACCGGCTGATCGTGGTGTCGTCGGACGGCTTTGCCCAAGCGGTATCGCCTTACACCGGCCGCTTGCTCGCCCGCATGGAAATCCCCGACAAGACGTACATCGCGCCGGTGGTCGCCAACGAAACGCTGTACATCCTGACCAACGAAGCCGATCTGGTGGCGTTGAAGTAGGAATTAGGGCGAATAGGGAGTAGCGAATAGCGAGTAGGGTTGCCTCAATCCCTATTCGCCACTCCCTATTCGCTATTCGCGGGCCAAGAATGTCCTTTACTGTTGCCATCATCGGCCGCGCCAATGTCGGCAAGTCCACGCTTTTCAACAAGCTGGTGGGCCGGCGGCTGGCGCTTGTGCACGACACGCCCGGCGTCACCCGCGACCGCCGCGAGGCCGAAGGCTCGCTCGGCCCCCTCACCTTCACGGTGATCGACACCGCTGGCATCGAAACCGGCGACAGCAGCAAGGAAAGCCTGGAATCGCGGATGGCGGCGCAGACTTTGGCCGCGGTTGCCGACGCCGATGTTTGCATGCTGATGTTCGATGCCCGCGAAGGCATCGTCACGGCCGACGAGATCGTCGCGGCGTTGCTGCGCAAGGCGGACAAGCCGGTCATTCTGGTTGCCAACAAATGCGAGGCCCGCTTCAGCCAAGCCGGTGAAGCGTGGTCGCTCGGCTTCGGCGAGCCGATCCAGATTTCGGCCGAACACAACATCGGCTTTGCCGATCTGATCGAAGCGCTGACCCCGTTCGCCGAAAAAGCCGAAAGCGTCGCGGCGGCGGATGACGCTGACAAGCCGCTCCGGCTCGCCATCGTCGGACGGCCGAATGTCGGCAAATCGAGCCTGTTCAATTGCCTGCTCGGCAGCGAGCGGGCACTGACCGGGCCCGAAGCAGGCATTACGCGAGACGCCATTGCGGCGCGCTGGCAGGCCGAAGGACGCGAAATCCTGCTGCACGACACCGCGGGCCTGCGCAAAAAGGCGCGCGCCGCCGGCCATACGCTGGAAGAGATGAGCATCGACTCCACCTTGGACGCCGTGCGCTTTGCCGATTGCGTCGTGGTGGTGATCGACGCCACCCAGGCGTTCGAAAAGCAGGACCTGACCATCGCCGATTTGATCGAGCGTGAAGGCCGCGCCATCGTCTTCGCCATCAACAAATACGACCTCGCGCCGCAACGCGCCGGGCTGATCCTCAAAATGCGCGAGAAGCTGGATCAATCGCTGCCGCAAGTGGCGGGCGCCCCGCTGATCGCCACCTCGGCGACGACCGGCGAAGGCATCGAGCGCCTGCTCCCCGCCGTGCTGGCCGCCGACAAAGCCTGGAACACGCGGGTGCCGACGGCGACGTTGAATCGTTTCCTGGAAGAGGCGTTGGCGCGCCATCCCACGCCCGCGATCAGCGGCCGCCGCGTCAAAATCCGCTACATGACGCAGCCGAAAAGCCGCCCGCCGACGTTCGCTTTGTTCGGCAACCAGCTCAAGGCCCTGCCCGAATCCTATATCCGCTATCTCACCAAGGGCCTGCGCAAGACCTTCCAACTCGAAGGCACGCCGCTACGGCTGCTGCTAAGGGGCGGAAAAAATCCGTACGCGAAAGATTGATTCACCCTCCCCTTGAGGGAGGGTCGATCCGGCGTAGCGCAGCGAAGACGGATCGGGGAGGGGTATGTCATGGCGTTTGCGTCGCCCACGCGCCATTGCAACGCCCCCAACCCTGTCATCCCCGGCGAGCGGCCGGAAATGACAGCGTTGAGCAAATTCACCTGAGTTCCTTCCCAAGTGATCGAAATCAGCGGTGATGCCAGCCGTGGTCGCGGTCGCGATCATGACGCCAATCGGAATAATGGTCGTGATAACGCTGGCGGTATTCCACGAATTCGCGGTTATTTTTCCAGCGATGCCAGCGGTGATGGCTATCCCACCAGCCGTCCTGATAAGCAAACGCGACGTCGCCGGTGTTGAAAGAGAACCGGAAAGCATCCGCGTAGGCGGCGGCCGAAACCGACAGCGCCGCAATCAGAACCAAAGCTCCAAGCTTAAATTTACGCATCGTTCCTCCAATGTAGCGGCCACCCGCGACGCACCTCGGGCGGCAGAGTTAGCGGAACTAATACGGGCTGATGGAACGAAGGTTCCCGGCAGGCGACCCAAAAAGGACGACAGAGGAACAGTTTGCGTTGAGGAAAGAGAACGCGCGCTGACCGGACGACAGGAATGCAGCGAACAGCGACCATTCGAGTTTCACGGATCATGCTCCTCGACCTTGCGGAGCGCGGCGGCGCGGCGTTTGGCAAAATGCGCCTTGACCTCGTCGTGCGGACGCGCCGGGTGCAAATCCTCCAGAGCTTCCTGCACCTTGGCGCGGAACCAAACATCATAGTCCGCTTGATTGTGAGTCAGTTCGAACGGCAGCGCGCCTTCATTGGCTGTTCGCGTCAACAGAATCCGGACCGCGTCTGAGATCGTCAGGCCGACGGTTTCCAATACCGCCGCCGCCCGTTCTTTCACCGCGGGATCAATGCGGGTCTGAACCAGGGAATTGTTGGTGCTCATTGGCGGGCCTCACTTTTGGCTACCCAATGTAATTCATTTGCATGACATTGTCACCTCTCTTCAAGCCCCGCTGAAGGTTACGCGTGTGACCAAATTCGGTGCTAGACGCCGACGTTTGCCCTGTTCGGCAACCATCTCAAATCCCTGCCCGAGTCCTATATCCGCTATTTCACCAAAGGGCTGCGCCAGACCTTTCACCTCGACGGCACGCCGCTCAGGTTGCTGCTGCGCGGCGGCAAAAATCCATACGCGAAGGATTAGCCTCACCCTCCCCTTGAGGGAGGGTCGAAAACGCCTAAGGCGTTTTCGGGGAGGGGTATGTCGTGTTCTGTGATGAAAACGCACGCCCGCGGACCAAGGGCTATAGATTGAACCAAACGATCGCGAGCATGACTACTGCTGGGCTTGCTGTGGCAAGCCACACCTTCCATCGACAAGCATAACTTTGGTTGAAATATCGTCCAATCAATATGCGCTGACGGTAAATCGGCTCATGTAGATCGTTTGGGTAAACATCGCGTTGCCCGGCCAGTAAATCCCACAAAATAGAGCCGAAAGCAGCGATCCCGAAAAAGATCGCTATCGGTAGCCAAGCCAATGCTACCCCAATCCCAAATATCACTGGGTGGCGGTCCTCAAAGAGCTTCCTGACTGGGTTATCGTTCACGACATACCCCTCCCCGAAAAATCACATCGCATTCGCTCGCTGACGCTCACTCCACTCGTGATTTTTCGACCCTCCCTCAAGGGGAGGGTTGAATTCACTCCCTGTAATTCACCACCTCGCCGTTCTTGTCCCACGCGGGCGACAGCATTTCGACAATCAGCGGCGCGATGTCTTCCGGCGTCGGCAGCGTGACCGGGTCTTCGCCCGGCATGGCG
>JAATGK010000504.1 GCA_015654715.1 Alphaproteobacteria bacterium | reverse complement strand
TGAGGTTGTGCGCCGGAACCTCGAATTCGCTCTGCAGATAGGTCGAGGCGGCGAAACTTTCGTACCGCGACAGCGATAGCGATCCGAAGGCGCCGGAGGCGCGCTGGATGTCTTCCACCGTGGTGCGGCCGTGGGTGTGGATCGCCTTGTCCGGCATGATCGGCGAGTCGAAGTCCGAGGTGTCGAAGAAATAAGTCGCGTCGATGCCCATCTCAGAAACGTAGTGCTTCAAGAGATCGAGATCGCCCGGATTGACCCAGCCGGGGAAGACGTTGAGCTTGCCGGAAGACGCCACTTTGGCGTTGCAGATCGACTTGATGACCGATTGCAGGCAGGTCGCATAACCGCCGACCTGGCTCGACTTGAAACTCGGCGTGTGCACCGGCACCAGATAGATCTTGCGGTCGGGGAACTCCTCTTTCAGCGCCTTGTTGCAGAGATTGATGGAACCTTCGATGTCGTCGCCGATCACCTCTGTTGAGCAGGTGGTGATGACCGGGATGACACGCAAATTGGGATAGCGGCGCGCCAGCGTCATCACGCCCTCTTCCAGACGTTTCCGGCCGCCGAACACCGCCGAATCTTCGTGCAGCGAAGTCGAGGCGAGATCGAAGTTTTCCTTGTAATGCTGCGCCAGCAACAGGCGCACGAACATCACGCAACCTTGGCCGCCATGCACCAGCGGGATGGCGTCTTTGATGCCGATACCGGCATATTGGGCGCCGGCCGGCTGGCAATCGAAGATCGGGTTGATGAGCCCGGTACGTTTGCGGGTGGATATTTCGCAGCCCATGATGTCGTCGTCCTTTCCGGGACCGGTTGGTGGGTCAGTAGGCCTGCCAGGTCAGTTCGCCGTTTTTGGCGCTCTTGACTGCCAGATCGAGCAGCTCGTCCTTGAGTTCGTCCATCAGGCCGACAACGGCTTCGGGCGATTCCTCGAGAATCCACGGCTGGTGGGACTTGATGCCCACGACCAGCTCGACCGCATCAGCGAAGCATTGCTTTTCGATCGGCGTTTCGATCTTGGGCCTGGTGCCGGTGAGAAGTTCGCCGGCCATGCGCGTGATGGCGTTGATGTTGGTCTCGCGGTCGCGGGCGCGGGAGAAGAACTGCCACAGGCAGCGCTCCTGAACGTAAAGAAACAGCTCCCTCACCTTTTCGTTTTGCGTCTTGATCATTCTGCTGCCTCCAACACGGCGCTTTGGCGAGGCGCGCGAAGATCTTTTGCGGCCAGCCCGAGCAGCGGGTTGCGCGTTGCGTTATAGAAATCGCGCGCCAGATTGACGAAGCCTTCGAAGCCCATATAGGGCCCGTTGTGGTAGCCGTGACCGTTGATGTAGGGGATGTGCAGCTTCTTCACGAGGTCGCCAACACGCGGACCGGTGAAGATGACGTCCGGCTTGGTGCGGGCCAGAACTTCGAAGAACTCAAGCTCGTTAGCGTCGTCGATGTAGAAGGTTCCGGCGCGGCCGCGAGCGATGATCTTCTCGAAGTCCTCCTGATGGCCGAACTTGGACGACATCGCCACGACATTAATGCCGAGATCGTCTTCCACCGCTTTGGTCCAGTGCCACAGCCGCGGGCCGCCGGTCCATACCGCCATCTTCTTGCCGGCGAGGCGTTCCTTGTACCAGTTGAGCTTGCCTTCCCATTTGGCGTATTCCTCGGCGATCAACGCTTCGCCGCGCTCTTCGATGCCGAAGAACGTGCAGATCTTGCGGATCGCCTCCGCCATGTAGTTGAAGCCCCAGGTATCGACGTCGAGGCGCGGAATACCATAGCGCTTCATCAATTCGTTGGCGATATAGCCGGCGGACCGAGCACAATTGACGACGTTGAGCTTGGCACGATGCATCGCCCGGCAATCGTCGTATTTCGCATTGCCGGTGAAATGGGCGATGACCTGGATACCAAGCTTGTCCCAATATTGCTGGAGCATGAAGGTATCGCCCTGGATATTGTAATCGCCGATGACGTTGATGGTGTACTCGCTGGTGATCACCGGCTCGACCTGCCCGACCTTGTCGTTGACCCAGCCGATGTTCAGCACATGGTGGCCCTTGGACTGCGAGACACCGGCAAAGCCGGGGCATTCGACGGTGAAAATGTCGACGTCCGGGCGCTCTTGCAGCACCTTTTTTACGGTGGATTTGATGTCGTCGCCGATCAGCGCCGTCGGGCATGTCGTGTAGACGATCATCCGCTTGATGTGCGGGAATTCGTTGAAGGCATCGTTCATCGCTTCGTGGAGGCGCTTGTCGCCGCCGAAGACGACATGACCTTCCTTCATGTCGGATGACATGACGTATTTGAGCTGGAAGTTGTCGCCATCCGAGGGATAGCGCTTGGTGTGCCAAGTGTTGTAGGCACAGCCAATTGGCCCGTGGATCATCTGAATGGTGTCTTTCAAGACACCGCCGATCACCAGCTTGGCGCCGCAGAACGAACAGCCGCGCTCCGACAGCGTGCCTGGAATGGTCGGGGCATTGGCGACCGGCAGGTAGTCGCGGGTGTCTTCGCCATCGACCTTCAGATAAACGTGCTTTTCGCGCTCCGGAATGACCTTATCGCATTCCAACAAGACCAAAGGCATGCGGCGTGCTCCTCAAGAACTGTTGGTTTCCTGGTTAGCAGAAAGCGTGCCAGCACGTGGGAAGCGGCGGTGCGACGCGAAACCGCCGTTCCCGGGGACGCATTCGTTCCGGAATGTACGGAATGCGCGGCAGACGTACGGCCTTGTTCATACCGCGAATGGCGGTGGCGTTCGGGCGCGTACATTGCGCGGAAATTTGCACCGATCGGTTCAACTCGGCGCGGGCACGACCTTTGCGACCTTTGCGAATTGCGAAAGATCATTTCGGAGGTTTGCCATGACAATCGCG
>JAATGK010000508.1 GCA_015654715.1 Alphaproteobacteria bacterium | reverse complement strand
AGCTGAAGATCATCGACGTCTTCATCTGCAAGCTGCGCAAGAAGCTCGCCGCCGCGACCAATGGCGACAATTACATCGAAACCGTGTGGGGCCGCGGCTATGTGCTGCGCGATCCGACGGAAGAAGCCATCGCTTCATAAACGAGTTACCAGGGGGCAGAAGAAGGGGCGCTCGCAAGGGCGCCCTTTTTATTTGGGGGTTTACCAGCCTGACGCAATCACCTGCCCGCATGGGGGTGGTTATTCTTTGCAGTCGAGCAGCCGCTGTTCGGAACCGATTAAGAGATGCCCGTTGGTTGCGGCGGCGGCGGTGACTTCTTCGCTTTTGGTCGCATAGAGCAGCTCGGCCGGCTGCGCCACGCCGTCGGCCATCCGAACGCGATAGACCGCACCCTGCCCCCGTTTCGGCCAGGCGGCGACGATCAGGCTGCCGTCTTTGGCCACCGTGATTTTCGTCGGCGCGGCGGGCAGAGTGATGAGCTCGGGATGATCGAGCGATCCCATAAACACGTTGCGGTCGAAGCTGGCCACGGTGCGCGGCAATTCCTGGGCGACGTACAAGTAACCGCCCTCGGGCGACAGTGCGATGGCGGACGGCGCATTCAGCCGCTTCGCCACCACGACGAACTTCATGCCGTCGTAATAAAGCACGCTGGCGCGCGGGATCAGGAACGTATCGTCGAGCCAACGGCCGAGGACGGTGCGGCTGGCGTGCTTGTTGACGAGGTAAAAGCGCTGATCGTCGATCGCCGCGAGATCGGCCGGATCGGTTAGTTGATCGGTGGTGAGCTGACCGACTTCGACCAGCTTGCCGGGCTGCACGTCGAACACCGCCAGCGCATAAGTGCCGTCGGCGCGGGCGAAAACGGCTTGCAACCGCCCACCGGCCAGGGCGATGGCGAGGGGGTGAAAATCCTTCGGCGTGCCGGAAAGCTTGGTCGCCGTGCTCCCCGCCAGAACATAGATCCCGCCTTGCCGGGTGGCGACCATAGCGCTGTGGGTCCGCTCATCCGCAATGACCGCCGCGACCCCGGAGATTCCCGCCACGGTGCGGCAGGCCGCCGGCGTCTTGTCGGCAACCGAGGCTAACAGCCCGCGCGATTGCACGTAGCGGTAGCTCGCGGCCAGCAGCAGCATGAGCAGCATCGCCAACACGGTGAGCGCGATGCGGCGCCACGGAGTTTTGCGCATCTTCAGTCCCCTCTTGCCCCCGAAAACTGCAAGCTGGCCAAGCGCGCGTAAAGTCCGCCTTTGGCCACAAGGGCGTCGTGACTGCCCGCGTCCACCACCCGGCCCTGATCCATCACCACGATGCGTTTGAGGCGCTGGATGGTGGCAAGGCGATGCGCGATCACCAGCGTGGTGCGCCCTTGCATCAGATTGGCGAGGCCGTGTTGCACCAGGCGTTCGTTCTCGGCATCAAGGGCACTGGTGGCTTCATCGAGGAGGAGCAGCGGCGCGTTCCGCAGCATGGCGCGGGCAATGGCGAGGCGCTGGCGCTGGCCGCCCGACAACGTCACGCCGCGTTCGCCAAGAAGGGTGGCAAACCCCTCCGGCAATTGATCGATGAATTCGAGCGCGGCAGCCCCGTCGGCGGCAGCGCGGACCTCGTCGTCGGACGCTTCAGGACGGCCGTAGCGGATGTTGTCGGCGATACTGCCGGAGAAAATCACCGGGTCCTGCGCGACCATCGCAATGGCGCGGCGCACCGCCCTGGGATCGGCTGCGGCAATATCGACGCCGTCGAAGGAAATCTTGCCCTGCTGCGCCGCATAGAAGCGCAGGAGGAGCTGGAACACTGTCGATTTGCCGGCGCCCGAAGGGCCGACTAGAGCCAGCGCCTCGCCAGGTTCGACGGCAAGCGAAAAGCCGTTCAAGGCGGCGCTGTCGGGCCGGGTGGGATAGCGGAATTCGACATTTTCGAAGCGCACGGCGCCAGTGGCCGGAACCGGCAACGGCTTTGGGTCGAGCGGAGCGGCAATCGCCGGCGGCACGGTGAGAAGTTCGACCAAACGCTCGGACGCCCCGGCGGCGCGTTGCAGATCGCCCCAGGTTTCGCTGATCGCCCCGACGCCGCCCGCCACCAGGAAGGCGTAAAAGATGAACTGCACCAATTGGCCGACGCTGATGGCATGGGTAAATAAGCCGCCGCCGCTCGGAATGCCGCCGGCGCCATGGATCACGCTCTGCGCCCCCACCCAGCCGACCGCGGCGATGCAAGCGAAGATGCCGAAGATCGCCGCCGCGGTCATGCCGGCGCGGGCATAGGTGCGCCGCACCGCGATGGTAAAGGAGTCTTCCACCGCCTTTGCATAACGGCGGCGTTCGTAATCTTCGCGGGTAAAGGCTTGCACGGTGGCGACCGCATTCAAAGTCTCACCGGCATGCGCGCTGGTGTCGGCGATGCGGTCCTGGCTCTCGCGGCTCAAGGTGCGCACCCAGCGGCCGAACAGGATCAGCGGGATCACCACCACCACCACCGCCAGGATGACCAGGGTGGTGAGCTTGATGTCGGTGACGAACATCAAGGCAAGACCGCCGAAAAACATCACCACATTGCGCAAGGCGACCGAGGCGGACGAACCCACCACCGTCTGGATCAGAGTGGTATCGGCGGAAAGCCGCGACAGCACCTCGCCGGTGCGGGTGACCTCGAAAAAGGCCGGAGTCAGGTCGAGCACATGGTCGAACACGGCTTTGCGCAGGTCGGCAATGACCCGCTCGCCGATCCAGGTGACGAAGTAATAGCGGATCGCCGTCGCCGCCCCGAGCACCGCCGCGGCGCCAAGAAACAGCAGAAAATAGTGGGAAATGGCCGCAATCTGGGCGACCGAGAAGCCCTTGTCGATCAAACCGCGCAAAACAGCCGGGAGAACCAGGGTGGCGGCCGACGAGGTTAACAAGGCCAGCACCGCCAGCACGATCCGCCCGCTGTAAGGCTTCAGGAAAGGAACCAGCGCCTTTAAGGGCCTCAGGGAGCGCCCCTTGGCCCGGCTTTGTGCGACGTATTGCACCTGTTCGGCGTATTCCGCGCCCGATTGCGCCATTGCTGGGGTCCCAAAGGTGAACTCCCAATATAGGGTGTGCTTTCGGAGTTTAAACCGCGCGCCGCGCGCGGGCCGGCCGCTTGCATGCCTCAGGCCGATCTCCTATAAGCCCCGCCTCTTTGGACGAAAGAAGGCCGTCAGCTATGAAAAAGGGCATCCACCCCAACTACCATTTCGTCAACGTGCAATTGAACAACGGCACGACTTATCGCACGCGTACGACCTGGGGCACCACCGACCAGAAGCTGACCCTCGACATCGACCCTTCCACCCATCCGGCCTGGACCGGCGGCCAGCAGCAATTGCTCGACCGCGGCGGCCGTCTGACCCGCTTCAACAAGAAGTTCGGCAGTTTCGTGAAGTCCTGATTGGGCGAATAGTGAGTAGCGAATAGGGGGCCGAAAGGTCCCCTTTTTGGTATGCGCGAACGGCCGCAACAGGGCGCTTGTCGCCATTCGCGATTTCGCTATTCGCTTTTTTACGGCTGCCCCGAGAAGGCCTGTTCCAGCATCGCTTGCGCGCCGCGCGCGCCGGCCGGAATTTCGGCGTTGCCGAACAACACATCGTCGAGACGCGCGATGCGGCGGTAAAGTTCGTCGCTGCGCGAGAGCAAATCCCGCAGCTTCTCGGGCAGCGCCTCGATGCCCTCAATCGGGCCGCCGCCGAAGCAGATTTCCTTCGAACCGAGACGATAGCGCTCGCTTTGCGCGTCCTCGACCTTCATGTCGCCTTCGTGCACGGCGCGCTGCACCAAGAGCCAGGAGGCCGCCTGCATCAGACGCGTGGTCACGCGCATGGATTCGCCAGCATAAAGCATCGCGGTCTTGCGCGGCAGGTGACGCTGTTCTTCACGCCCCGGCCCGTCGAGATAGCGCGCGGTCTCTTCGACCAAACTCATGCCTTCATCAAACGTGTGCTGGAACAATGCCGAGCCGGTGAACGACTGCAACGTGAAATCGCGAATGGTGTCATCCTCAAGAGTGTTCATCGGTATGCCCCGCTCCCGTCACGCAACTGCACACAAGCTATCAACTCGCGAGCGTCGCGCAAGGTGGGAGATGCCTCATTCGCCGGTTAACACTATAGCCGGTGGCAACCCTGCAACGCATAGCTGTCGATATTAATGATGATGATCGCGTTAAGGATTGTGCACTCGCGGAGAGCGCGCAAACAGCAGCGTCAAGCCTAGCGCCAAGGTCAACGTTTGAAGAACGCGTCGGCGGCGTTTTTCGTCGCCCGGCGATGGCTGATGGCGTCGCGGCAGCGGACGATTTCGCCTTCAAGTCTGTTAATGCGTGTATCGAGTTCGAATTCCGACATCGCCGAAAGGTCTTCGCCCAGCACGATTTCGGGGGCTTTTTTGCGCGGCAGCAGCTCTTCGGGATCGATCGCCATGGCTGTTTGCGTCCTTCTCGAACACTGTTAGTTTTAGCAAGCAAACGCATTGCTGCAAGAGCGCAACCGGAAAAGTGCACCGCGCTTTTTCCGATCCATTGCGCGCTACCAAGAGGCTGATCATGCGCACCATAGCGATCGTAAACCCGGGTCCCGACTACACGCTGCCACTCTCAGAGAGCGAAAAGCCGGTGCCGGGGCCGCATCAGGTTCTGATCAAGGTTGCCGCCGCCGGTCTTAACCGCGCCGATCTGATGCAGGCACAAGGAAAGTACCCGCCGCCGCCCGGCGCGCCGTTAACCCTCGGCATGGAAGTTTCCGGTGCGGTGGCCGAAGCGGGCGCGGGGTCCGCGTTCCAAACCGGGACGCCGGTTTGCGCGCTGCTGACCGGTGGGGGATATGCAGAATATGCGGTGGCCGACGATGCTTGCGTTTTGCCGCTTCCGGCAGGGCTGGGCGCGATCGACGCGGCGGGACTGCCGGAAGCCTTGTTCACGGCCTGGACCAACCTGATCGATTCGGCAGCGCTGAAGACCGGCGAGACAGTGCTGATTCACGGCGGCTCCAGCGGTGTCGGCTCCACCGCCATCCAATTGGCCAAAGCGCTGGGTGCGCAGGTGCTCACCACGGCCGGTGGTGCCACGCGCTGCGAGGCGTGCGAACGTCTCGGCGCCACCCGCGCCATTGATCACCGTACGGAAGATTTCATCGAAGAAGTGCTCGACGCCACCGATGGCCACGGCGCCGACGTGATCCTCGACATGGTGGGCGGCGATTATATCGCTAAGAATTTTGAGGCGGCGGCGCTGAAGGGCCGGATCGTCAATATCGCGTTCCAGAAAGGCACGACCGCAACGGTGAACTTCGCGCCGATGATCGCCAAACGCCTCACCTTCGCGGCGACCACCTTGCGCGGGCGGACGCTGGACGAAAAACGCGCCATCCGCGACGCGCTGCTGAAGACCGTGTGGCCGCTGATCGAAACCGGCGCGCTCAAACCGGTGATCGACTCGACCTTCCCGCTCGCCGAGGCTCAGACCGCCCATGCCCTGATGGTGTCGGGCGGGCATTTCGGGAAGATTCTGCTGACGGCTTAGCTGTCAAAGCTGCCGATTGATGCGGTCTGCCGATCCGTTAATCGCGGCGGGGGGCAAAAGAGGCTCGCGGGCGGGTGGAAAATCCTTCCCTTCGGGGCCCGGCCCGGCTACAACCTTCGGCATTCCTCGAAAGCTTCAGCTTTACGAGGTCGGGTGGAGGGTTGACGACCTTCCCCGGCAAAGGGAGAAAATTTACATGGCCGCCGAAAACAAGCCGTTGATGCCGAAAGCCACCGCCGTCTGGCTGGTGGACAATACTTCGCTGACCTTCGAGCAAGTCGCCGATTTCTGCGGCCTGCACCCGCTCGAAGTGAAAGGCATCGCCGACGAAGACGTCGCCAAAGGCATCAAGGGCATGGACCCGGTCTCGGCCGGTCAGCTCACCCGCGAGCAGATCGAAGAGGCGGAAAAGAACCCCAAAGTCCGCCTCAAAATGGCGCCGCCCAAACACAAGATGCCGGTGGTCAAGCAGAAAAAAGCACCGCGCTATACCCCGGTCTCCAAGCGCCAGGATAAGCCCGATGCGGTCTATTGGATCCTGCGCAACCATCCCGAAATGCCCGATGCCGACATCATCAAACTGATCGGCACCACCAAAGCGACCATCCAGAAAATCCGCGAGCGCTCGCACTGGAATGCCACCAACATCAAAGCGGTCGATCCGGTCACGCTGGGGCTGTGCAGCCAGCTCGAACTCGACCTTGCGGTCTCCAGAGCCGCCGCCAAGCAAGAACGCGCCATCAAGCGCGCCGCCAAGGCCGGCACCACCATCCTGCCGCTGAACGACGCGCCGGGCACCCCGCCGCCCGCAGCGGCCGAGGAGCCAGCGGAAGAGCCGGTAGAAGAACCAACCGAACTGCCGCCGGAAGACGGCGAAGCCTGAAACCGAACGGCCGGGGCGACTCGGCCGTTTTTCGTTACGGCGTGACCGTGCGCGGTCTCATGTGGTGAATTCCCCCGGTGCCACGGATCGGCGCCGACGAAAGGCCGGTACGTTTCAAAGCCGGCCGCCGCGGTTTCGCGAAGCGCCGGCATCCGTCCCAGGCCCTGACCAAACAGCTCATTGGTATTATTCACATTCTATTATGTTGCCGTTGGTTGCACGGACGGCGCCAAAAAGGCAGCGCCGACGGACGCTTGACGACGAAGCGTGGTCTATTGTCGCATGACACATCCTGGCGACACATACTAGCACGGGTGCTGCGCCTGCCTCTCAAAAGCATGGCAAGGCCGATTCCTGGAGTAGTTCCAAGCAATTGCTGAGAACGCTACCACGGCGCGCCGCATTCGCCAGCTACATGCCTGATTTGCCACGTAAACCTGTCGTTGCGGTGCGTACGCGAAGCGTTTGCATCTACGGCATTCACCATTACCGGACATTAGGGATTGGCGGACCAGTCTTCACCCGCAAACAGCGAAGGCGGGGGACGCGTAAACGCCAACGCCGGAGAGGAAATGCGATGCGATTCAAAGATTTGTCGGTGCGTAAAAAGCTGATTGGGGTTTTTGCCGGGGTCGTGATTGTGACCGCGGCGTTGGGGCTGTTTGCGGTCTCGAGTCTGTCGTCGCTCAACACCGCTTCCGCCGAATTGCGCGACGATGCCATGCCGTCGATCGCTTATCTCGGCCGCGTCGAATATTTCCTCACCCGCTACCGCGTCGCCCAAGGCAATTTCACCATGGCGACAACCGACGAAGAGCGCACCACGGCGGTGCAGAATATGCAGGACTATCTCGCCCAGGCCAATGCGAACTGGGAAAAGTACGTACCGACGATCACTTCGGCGGAAGAGCGGACCAAGTTCGACAAGATCGTCGCCGCCCGCGCCGCCTATGAGCCGCTGCAAGCCAAGATCGAGGATCTCACCAAGAGCCAAGGCAAGGATGCCGCCATCGCGTTTTTTGAAGGCCCGATGAAAGCGAGCTTCAGCGAACTGGCGGCCGCGCTGGATGATGACATCGATTACAACCAGCAGACCGGCAAACAACAGGCCGACGATAGCGAGAAGACGTATTATTCGGCCCGGCTGATGATCTTCGCCGCCTTGGCGCTTGCCATTGCGCTGTGCATCGGTGCCGGCATGGCGCTGGTGCGGGAGATATCGTCGCCCTTGCGCAACATCACCAAAGCGATGGGCGAACTGGCCGCCGGCAACCTCGGGACACAAGTGCCGCACGTCGGCCAGGCCGATGAAATCGGCCAGCTCGCCGAAGCCATGACCGCATTCAAGGACCAGCTCGCGACGGCCGAACGCGCCAAGGAAGAGCAGACCCAGACCATCGTTGCCTCGATCGGCGCCGGTCTCGATCATCTTGCCAAGGGCGATCTCACCCATCGCGTCGCCACCGAGCTGACCGGTGACTTCGCCAAGCTGAAGCGCGACTTCAACGAGGCTATGACGCGGCTGCAGGACACGATGAAGAACGTCCTCGGCGCCACCTCCGAAATCGAAACCGGCGCCGACGAGATCAGCCAAGCCGCCGACGACCTCTCGCACCGCACCGAACAACAGGCGGCTAGCCTCGAAGAAACCGCCGCGGCGCTGGAAGAAATCACCGCCACGGTGAAGAAAACCGCGACCAACGCCAAAGACGCTTCGCACAGCGTCACCAACGCCAAATCGGCGGCGGAAGAAGGCGGACGCGTGGTCGAAACCGCCATTCACGCCATGGACGAGATCGCCCAATCGTCGAAACAGATCACCGACATCATCGGCGTGATCGACGAGATCGCGTTCCAGACCAATCTTCTGGCCCTTAACGCGGGCGTCGAAGCGGCCCGCGCCGGTGATGCCGGCAAAGGCTTTGCCGTGGTGGCGTCGGAAGTGCGTGCCCTGGCGCAGCGGTCCTCCGAAGCGGCCAAGCAGATCAAGGCGCTGATCAAGACCTCCGGCGAGCACGTCAATGACGGCGTCAAATTCGTCGGCGAATCCGGCGAGGCGCTGAAGCGCATCGTCGATCAGGTGTTGCAGATCAACAGCCTGGTCAGCGAAATGGCGATGGCCGCCGAACAGCAATCGACCGGCATCGAACAGGTCAACGCCGCCGTCGCCCAGATGGATCAGGTCACCCAGCAGAATGCCGCCATGGTCGAACAATCGACCGCCGCATCGCGCAATCTCGCCGGCGAAACCAAGACCCTTTCCAATCTCATCGGTTTCTTTGCAGTCGGCGAGGTCGCCAAGGTTGTGGCCGCCCCAAAGAAAGTCCAAGCCCGCCCGACACCTCCGCCGCGCCCGGCAACCAGTGGACCCCGGCGCGTTGCCGCCGCCGCGCCCCGCGCGTTGCAGCCCGTGCCGGACGACGATTGGACCGAGTTCTGAACCCCCCGAGCGATGCTGCGGCCGCCCGGTCGTGGCATCGCATTCTTGATTTGTGAGTGACGCTATGAGTGACATCAACAACCAAGGCGACGATCGCCAGTACATCACCTTCATTGCCAATGGTCAGGAATTCGCCTCGAACATCATGGTGATCCGCGAAATCCGCGGCTGGACGGAGACCACCGCTCTGCCGAATGTGCCCGATTACGTGCGCGGCGTGATCAATTTGCGCGGCATGGTGCTGCCGGTGATCGACCTCAAAGCACGCCTCGGCCTCGGCATGACCGAGGTGACGCCCAAGCACGTCATCATCGTGATCAACACCGGCACGCGCCAATCCGGCCTGTTGGTCGATGCGGTGTCGGACATCATCACCGTCGGCGCCGCTGACATTCAGCCGCCGCCGGACATCATGCGCAACGGCGGCAACGATTTCGTCGACGGCGTTGCGGTGCGCGACGGGCGTATGGTGACGCTGCTCGGCATCGAAGGCCTGACCGCGACGCTGAATTAGCTCGCTTCGTCCGCCTTCGGTCCGGCCTTGCGCGGATCGAGTTCGCGCGCGCTGGATTGCGGCGGCAGCGGTGTAAAGCGGTCTTTCACCGGGGCGGCGCCGCGCCGGCTGAGGCGGAAAAGCGTAAACACCAGCATCCCCGTGTGCACGGCTGCGGTGAAGAAGAACAGCGCCGGGGCGCCGAAGCGATCCATCACCGCGGCGGCAAAGGTCTGACCGATCACCGACGCGATCGAATTGATGAGCAGCAGTGTCGCCGAGGCCTCGACAAAGGACTGGCGCGGGATGCGGTCGTTGGCGTGGGCGACCGATAGCGCGTAGAGCGGCAGCATAAAAACGCCGAAAATGCCGATGGTGATGAGCATGACGTGAACATCGCCGCGACCGCCTAACAGCGCGATCAAGACGCCCGCCACCGCCGCCAAGGCGCAGGTTCCGGCAATCACCCAGCGCCGGTCGATGCGATCGGACAGCCGTCCGACGGGGACCTGCACCAGCATGCCGCCAAGCGTGAAGGCGACCATGAACAGCGCCACGCCGCCGCTGGTGAGGCCCTCGGCCTGGGCATAGACCGGCGCCAAGGCCCACACCGCGTTGTTGGCAAGGCCGACCGCAATACAGCCCGCCACGCCCACCGGCGAAATCTTGAACAACCGGAACGGCCGCAGCTTCGGCACCGGCGCCGGTGCGGGCTGTTTCAAATCGGTCAAGCCGACCGGGACCAGACACATGGCGTAAAAAATACAGGCCATCGAGAACAGCACGAAGGTCGAGGGCTTGGCGGTGGCGAACAGCAGCTGGCCGATCATCAGCCCCGCGAAGTTGACCCCGAGATAGGACGAGAAAATCACCCCGCGCGTTTCATTTCCGGCGCGGTCGTTCAGCCAGCTTTCCAGCGTGATGTAGATGTTGGCGGCGGCGAAGCCGAACAGGCCGCGCAGCAGGACCCAACTTATCTGGTTGACGACGATCGACTGGCCGAGCGTGGCCGCGGCGCAAATCCCGGCGCAGACGCTGAACGTGCGGATATGGCCGACGCGGGCGAGCCAGCGCGGGCCGCTGAAGCAGCCGATCAGAAAGCCGGCGTAATAGGCCGAACCGATCACGCCGATCGTGACGGTGGAGAAGCCTTCGAGATGGGCCCGGACCGGAATCAGCGTGCCCAACAGACCGTTACCGACGAGAAAAATCAGCGTCGTGAACAGAATGGCGGCAATGGAGGCCAGTTTTCGCACCATGACGGCGTTCCATCGCTCCCGCCTGCGGCGGATTCATGGCCGCGGAACCGCGAGCGCTACACCAGCACAACCACCAGGATTCCCGCGACCACGGCAATCAGGAAAATGACCAAGGCGGCTTCCATGTACTTATCGAGCACCTCCTTGGCCTTGTCGCCGAAGAAATGGACGATCAGGCCCTCGATCACGATGAAGCGCACGCTGCGCGCTAAGGCCGCGAAGAACAGGAAATAGGGGAAGAACACGCCCGCCAGGCCCGACGAAATCGTCACCAGCTTGAACGGAATGGGCGTCAAGCCCTGGATCGCGATCCAATAGGCATTGGCCTGATAGAGATCGCGCACATGGTCAACTTTGGCCAGCGGGATATGGAACAGGTGAATGATCGCCAGCCCTGCGGTATCCCAGAAGAACATGCCGATCAGATAGCCGAAGCAGCCGCCGATCACCGACCACATGGCGCACCAAGCCGCCAGCCGGAAGGCGCGCTTCCTGTCGGCCACCATCATCGGCAGCAGCATCACGTCAGGCGGGATCGGAAAGCACGACGCTTCGGCAAAGGCGAACGCGGCCAGGGCCCACAACGCCCGCGGGCCTTGCGCCTTGGCCATCATCCAGGCGTAGCCTCTGCGGATGAGCCCGCTGCGTTTGGCGTGCACCGATTCGTCAACCATCCCGTTAGTTCCTCTATGACTGCATCTTCCTAGAGCATTTCCTCGTGTCACGGAAACGGTGAAACGCTCCAGGTGTTCGGTTTGTCGCGCTTAGGGGGCGGAAAACCGCCCGGCGTGTTTGGTGCGTCCACTCCCAAATAGCGCGCAACCCGCGCTGGCACTTTTCCGCAAAGGGCTCTAGCAAACCGCAGCGTCAGCCGTCCATGGCGATTGCGGCCGCTGGTCGCAATTGGCAGCGTTCGCGCCGGAACGGATGCCAGTGGAGCGCGATAGAAGCCTCAATCGTGTTCGGCGCGCAACGTGTTTGCGCCCAAAGCGCGCGGCCGCGACCTCAGGGCGGTGTTGAGACTTGCATTAAGACGATCCGTACGCGAACGTCATCGCAACGGTGGTGCTAATCCTTTCCGCCGGATTACCTAAACACGCCATGCCGTCCTGGATTTGTATGCTAACCTTATCAAAAACGCCCCCTGCTGAGATTGCCAGCGCCACAACCTTCAACGAAACGGCCGCCCATGACGGCTGGCCGATCCTGTGCGACGAGGGCTGCGGTTTCGACAGTGCGATGCTCTCGGAGCTGCTGGCGTTGTGGCAGGACGAGGCGAAGGACGGCATTCCGGCGCGCGACGCGATGACGGCGCGCAAGCTGCAGCCCTTCATGCGCAACATCGCCATCTACGAGCGGATCGGCGAAGGCGCGATGCGGCGCTACCGGGTGCGCCTGTTGGGCAGCGGTATCGTCCACTACTATGGCGAGCTGACCGGCAAGTACTTCGACGAGGCCGTGCCGCAGATTTACTTGCCGCGGTGGTACGGCGTGTCCGATCTGCCGCTGCTCTGCGGCAAGCCGGTGCGATTCGTCCTGCGGGCCGACACTTTCGACAAATCCTACATGGTGGCCGAGTATCTCTCAGCCCCGCTGACCTCGGACAGCGGCCTCACCAAGTTCGTCCTAGTCGGCATGGTCTTCGACGGCAAACGGCCGTGGAACGTCGTCGAAGCCGAAACCCGCACCAAGCTCGGTCTCACGCCGCCCGACACCCCACTGCCTTAAACAACCCGGTAGCAACCGCCTGCCGCTTGCGGTGGTCAATATTTCGATATATGTAGAAATATAGAAATTACGGAGGCCGGAATGCCCGCCGACGATCAGGACCAGCTCGTGCGTTTTGCCGACATGCTGTCCGCCATGGGGACCGAGCCGCGGTTGCGCATCGTCCGCCTGCTGCTTGCGGCCCATCCCGTCGGCATGGTGGTCGGCGAGATCGGCGAGGAACTCGGCATCCCAAACTCCACCCTCTCCCATCATCTCGACAAGCTGAAGAACGAGGGCCTCGTCACCGTCAAGCGCGAAGGCGTGTTCCTGCGCTACAGCGCCAACCACGCAGCGCTGCAGGAGCTGCTGGCCTTTCTTTACGCCGAATGCTGCACCCGCAATCAGGTTGTCGAACCGGGCAAAGTCACCTGTTGCGCAAAGGATCGCCCATGAGCGTCACCATCTTTCACAACCCGAGTTGCGGCACCTCGCGCAATACGCTGAAGCTGATCCGCCATTTTGGCATCGACCCTGAAGTGGTCGAATACCTTGTGACGCCGCCGTCACGCCAAACGTTGGTGGACTTGATTGCGCAGGCCGGACTTTCCGTGCGCGAAATCGTCCGCAAGAAGGGCACGCCCTATGCCGAGCTGGGCCTCGACGACGCCGATGATAGCGCGCTGCTGGGCGCGATGGGTGCACACCCGATCCTGATCAATCGCCCGCTCGTCGTCGGCGAACGCGGTGTCGCCCTGTGCCGGCCGTCCGATGTGGTACTCGATGTGCTGCCGCTCCAGCCCAGCAATGATGCCTTCAAAGAGGATGGCGCCCCTTTCCTCCGCGATGAGCGGATCGCGGCCGACGACCCGGCGCTGATCGCGGCGTTGCGCATAGGCGATCTGCCGGTCGCGGATCTCGCTGCGCCGGGCCGGCGGTTCTTCGCCTATCGCACGCTGGCCGGAACGCGTGTCGGTTTCGGCGGCTACGAGCTTTACGGCCGCGATGCGCTGCTGCGCTCGGTCGTGGTGTTGCCGAACGCTCAGGCCAAGAAGATCGGGCGTAATCTGGTGCCGCTGCTCGCCACTCGCGCATACCGCGAGGGCGCGCGGGTTGCGTGGCTCTTCACCCTGTCGGCCGCCGGTTTCTTCGACAAGATCGGCTATCAGCGCCGTGAGCGCGACGAAGCGCCCGCCGCGATTCTGAAAACGCAGCAGGCAAAAAGCCTGTGTCCCAAGAGTGCCGTCTTGATGGTGAAGAAGCTGGGATTCTGATGTCCGCCTTCGAACGCTATCTCACCATTTGGGTTGGTCTGTGCATCGTCGTCGGAATCGCGCTGGGCGAGATGATGCCGGGTGTCTTTCACGTCATCGGCGCGGCCGAGATCGCCAAGGTCAATCTGCCGGTGGCGGTGCTGATCTGGCTGATGATCATTCCGATGCTGCTGAAGATCGACTTCGCCGCCTTGGGCCAGGTTGGCAAGCACTGGCGCGGCATCGGCGTCACCCTGTTCATCAACTGGGCGGTGAAGCCGTTCTCGATGGCGGCCTTGGCCTGGCTGTTCATCGGCGGACTGTTCCGCCCCTTGCTGCCGGCGGCGCAAATCGACAGCTATATCGCGGGCCTGATCCTGCTTGCCGCCGCGCCCTGCACCGCGATGGTGTTCGTGTGGTCGAATCTCTGCAAAGGCGAGCCGCATTTCACCCTGACGCAAGTGGCGCTCAACGACCTCATCATGGTGGGCGCGTTCGCCCCCATCGTCGGCCTCTTGCTAGGCCTTTCCGCCATCACCGTGCCATGGGATACGCTGGTGCTGTCGGTAGTGCTTTATATCGTCATTCCGGTGATGCTCGCCCAAGCGATCCGGCGAACCCTGCTTGGCACCGGCGGACCCGAGGCGTTGACGCGCCTGCTGCACGCCTTGAGCCCGGTGTCGCTGGGCGCTTTGCTGGCGACCCTGGTGCTGCTGTTCGGCTTTCAAGGCGGGCAGATCATCGCCCAGCCGGCCATCATTGCGCTGCTCGCCGTTCCCATTCTCATTCAGGTCTATTTCAATGCCGGGCTCGCTTACCTGCTGAACCGCATCACTGGCGAAGCCCACGCGGTCGCCGGACCGTCGGCTTT
>JAATGK010000018.1 GCA_015654715.1 Alphaproteobacteria bacterium | reverse complement strand
CGGAACCTTCATCACCGCGTCGTTGCCGCCGACTCCGTGCATTTCCTTGCCCGATCCGGGCTCGCCGTTCTTGGCCCGGACATGCTGCTGAAAGCGGTAGTCGATCAGGGTGTTGAGATTATCGACCGCCTCGGCCCAGACGCTGCCGCCCCTGCCGCCGTCACCGCCCCACGGGCCGCCATACTCGATGAAGCGCTCGCGCCGGAAGGCGACGCAGCCATTTCCGCCGTTGCCGGACTGGATATAGACCTTGGCCGTGTCGAGAAATTTCATCGCTTCGCTCTTGGTTTGGGCCCTTGCCCTTTAGGTGGCGAGCGCCGTGGACTCCGATTGTCGCACAGCGGGCGCCTCAAGGGGCTTTTTTCGCCCGAAAAGCTCGCGCGTCAACAAGGTTCGGTTGCACAGGACCTTCTCGCCCCGCGCCCGGCTGGGCCAGGATTCGACGTGCGTGGCGGTGAACCCCAGCTTGGCCAGGACCCGGCCCGACGCGATATTGTCGTGGAACCAGCCGGCCTGAACCGCATCGGCGCGGACGACGCCGAAAGCAAACGCCAGCACCCGCCGTGCCGCCTCGGTAGCAAACCCGCGGCCCCAATAGGGCTTGGCGAACCAGTAGCCGATCTCGTAGCGCCCGTCCTTGATGTGCAGGCCGACGCAGCCGACCGGCGTGGCGGTGGCCTTCGAAAGGACCGTAAACACCCAGGCCTCTCCCATGGCGCGGGCGTTGGTCACCGTGGCGATGAAATTGTCGGCGTCTTCTTCCGTATAGGGATACGGCACGCTCGAAAGCTGCCGGCTGATGTCGTAATCGGCCAAGGCCGCGGTGAAGAAGGACGCATCCTCACTGCTGGCGGGACGTAACAACAATCGTTCGGTTTCAAGACTGGACATGGCTATTCCCTAAACTTTTCCGCGCTTCTGGTCCGAAAATCGGGTCCCGCTTTTCGGGAAGCGCTCCGGCGCAAGGGAACAAAAAAGGGAGATGGCGGACCATCTCCCTTGCTTCGATGAGCCGCCCATTTATGGCGGCCTATATCAGCCGCCTATTCCGCCGCCGTCTTCGTCGCCGTTGCCGGCATCACCGGCATGACCGATACGAAGGTGCGGCGCTTGAAGCCCTTCTTGAAGGCCACATGACCGTCCGAAAGCGCGAAAAGGGTGTGGTCCCGGCCCATGCCGACGTTCTTGCCGGGATGGAACTGGGTGCCGCGCTGACGAATGATGACATTGCCGGCGGCAATGGCTTCGCCGCCGAACATCTTGACGCCCAAACGCTGACCGGCTGAGTCGCGACCGTTGCGGGAGGAACCGCCTGCTTTCTTATGTGCCATAGTGGTCTCCCCTTAAGCCGTGATGGCCGTGATCTTGATTTCGGTGAAGGACTGGCGTTTACCGCGCTTGCGGTGGGTGTTTTTGCGCCGCTTCTTCTTGAAGGCAATAACCTTCTCGCCCTTACCTTGACGGAGGATTTCGGCTGTGACCGAGGCGCCTTCAACCAGCGGAGCGCCGGTCTTGACGGTTTCGCCGCCGATGACCAGGACTTCGCCAAGTTTCAGTTCGGCGCCGACATCGCCTGCGACCTTTTCGATGGAAAGGACGTCGTCCTGAGCCACCTTATATTGTTTGCCGCCCGTGCGGACTACCGCGAACATGAGCTAAGTTCCTGAATAAAATTGGTTTCCAGGAAACCGGGGTTACCTGGGGAGCGGCGCAATATACGCAGCAAAGCCGAGGGGTCAAGGTCGCTGGCGCGAGATTCCTGTTTCATGACGCCTCAGGCCTGTTGAGGCCCGTTTTTGGGCCCTTACGAGGCCGCGAACGCACCGCTCCGGATATACGAAAAATGGGCAAACCTCCCGCACAGCGCAAGGGGGCGCGGCCAAGTGTGCAAAAGGGGAACAAAACAGGCGGTTAGAGCATTTGGCCGTGCGAAAGGTTCGCAAATGCGTCAAGCCGCCAGGGCTTTTTTCACTGCCTCGGGGTCTTTGCGAATCACGGTGAGGTAGGCGCGGATCGCCGAATCCGGCTGGGTGCGCTTTTGCTCAAGGTCGCGCAGGCGGGCGAGGTTGAAACCGAACCGCATGGCGAACGCCTGCTGGGTAAGACCGGTCGCCTTGCGGATCGCCTTCACGTCGAGCTCTTCGGGAACGTGAATCTTATATTGCGAGAGATCGGCGGTTCCATTGGCAAAAGCGAGCGCTTCTTCGAGGCCCTGCTTGATGCCTTCGAACAGGTGATTCTTCTTGGTTTTCTTCTTCACGGTCGTCACCACTGCTTAGGCTTCAAGCTATCGATCAGCACTTTGCCTAGCTTCTTTAAATAGGCCCGTTCCGAACCATCCAGATCCGCCTTGTCCGATTTGGAATAAGCGTAGACCAAAAACACCGGTATGAACGGTCCCGTGAAAAACGTGATCACGCGATACCCGCCGCTCTTGCCCTTGCCGCGTCCTGCCACTCGTAGCTTCCGGCAGCCACCCGTCCCGACGATCTCGTCGCCCGCATCGGGCACCGCGGCCAGGAATACGATCAGGTCATCGACCTCCTTAGCCGACATGCCCGCCCGCGCCGCCGAGCGCTGAAAGGCCGTCGTCTCCACGACCGTTTGCATGATACGGAAATCCCGTAGTTCGTCAAGGAAGGCTCAACGGAACAATACGAGAATATTGTCCCGAAATCCGTGCGGGCGCAAACGTTCTCGTCCCATCCGCACAGACGGCGCGCCGAGGAAAATGGGGAGCGATGGTCTTGTCGATCGCTCCCCCGGTCAGGCTCATGTCGGAGAGTTCGCGTGCGTTACTCTTTGACGTGCAGGTACTTCTGCGCGAACTGCAGGAAGGTCGGCCAGTTCGGGGTCTGGGTGTGGCCGAAGGCGTGCTGGCGGAAGCCGAGATCGCCGCCAATCACCGCCGTATTCACCGGCGGCATCTTATCGTCCGGACCGAAGGCGCCCTGTTTGCCGAGCAGGCGCCAAGCCGCACTGGCATCCTGGACCGCCATGAAGGTGCCTTCCGGATCGGCCCAGCCATCTCCAGCCTCGGCCGAACCGACGCTGATGAACACCGGACGCGGGGCAACCAGTGCCAGGAAATCGTCGCCATCGACCGGCAGATCATTGGCGGTCAAGGGATCGGCCGCGAACTTCATGTACGTGGCCGCCATCCAATTGAACTGCTCGGCGTCGGCCATGTTTTCGATCGGTTGGCCGTAATTGCGCCGGTTGAGGCGCGCGCCGCCTGAGCTGATGTAGCCGATGGCGACCCGGGGATCATAAACTTCGGTCACCAGCGAGGCGGCGCCGAAACGGGAATGGCCGGCAATGCCGATTTCATCGCTGGCGACATGGGGATCGGCGGCGATAGTGTCGAGCACCCGGCTGGCACCCCAGGCCCAGGCCTTCAGCCCGCCCCAATCGTTCACCGACCGCGGCTTGCCCTTGTTGACGAGCCCGATGATTCCCTCTTTCAGGCCCGCGGCGTTATCGGCCTGCACGGTGGTCGGGTCGTAGATCGTGAAGCCCCAGCCGAGCTGCAGGATCTGGGTTTTCCAATCCGGGCCCGGTTCCGGCGGCGCCTGGAAGGGCGGACGGCCGAGATAGCCGAGTTCAATAATCATCGGGACGTGGCCCTGGACGCCCGCCGGCAGCGTCTCTTCGGCCTTGATATCGACATGGATCGAAGGCGCGGCGGAATTGTCGACATGGCCGACCAGATCCTTGGTCACAACCTTGATACCGCCGATGGTGTCTTCATGCGTCGCCGTCACCGTCCACGTCACCTTGGGAATGTGTTTCGGCGTGCGGCCGTAGACGACATCATTGTAGATCTTGATCAATTCCGGCCGGCGCAACGTCCACCATTCTTTCGCGGTGGTGGTTTCCTGACCGTTGGTGCGCTTGAGGATGTCGGGCCGGCGCGGATAGGGATTGGCCAGGCTCTGGTCATAATTGGTGGCCAGCGGCGACGTCGGGTCGGTGCCGTTACGTTCCGGACGTAACTTCTTGATGTGCACCAACCGCATCTCGCGCTGATGCTCGGCTTCGTTGTCGGCGCGCAGCTTGATGGCTTCCGGTGTTTGCGACAGCGGCCGGGTCGGCAGCCCCGGCACCTTCGAATTCTTGAAGTAATCGGTCGCGCCGCTGCTCGGCGTCAGTGCGACGGCCAGCACAAACACGCCGGCCAATCGGAGCACCGCCTTCTTGTTGCGACATAGGCGCAAAAAAGAATGCATCATAGTCCTCGTTTCCCTTCCTTACGGAATCTCCCACTGTGGGGACGTTTGAGGACGCCGCCGCCGCAAATTTCCTGCTGTCGCAGGCCGCCTTAGAGTGTTGAGTCTCGTCTGGTTGCTCAAGTGGTGAGCTGCTGTGTTGCGTGTAAATGCGTTGTCATCCCGGCCAAGCGCTGCCGCACCGCGCCTTCAGGCATGGCGGATCGGTCTTGGCAGCGCGCAAAGCCGGGACCCACTCCGAAATCTGCCTAACGTCTGAGTAGGTCCCGGATCGCGCCTATCAACCGGGCGGAAAGACCTTGGCGGGCGCGTCCGGGATGACAAGGGCGGCTTACTGATCGCCGACGCCGCCGGTCAGGCTCATGCCGCTGAGTTCGAGTTCGCGGCTGACGGCGGCGGCCGTCTTCGGCGTGCAGACTTTGGTGCGGAAGCTGAAGAAGAGGTCGCCGGTACCCCAGCGGCGCAAATTGGTGCGCTCGGTGCAGTCCTTGACTGGGACTTTGGGTGTGCATTTTAGCATGCCGTCCTTGAAGTGGCGCAAGGCTTCATTCGAGGCGCATTCAAGGCTGGCGCCGCTGGCAAAGGTGCCGGCCATGCCCTGATCGGACTGCGACACGTCGCCGAGGGCAACCTTCAAATGGGCGCCGGGAATGCAGCGCAGCACTTCGCCTTCGAAGCCCGAATCGATCCAGGTCTGTTCGGTCATGTGCGAGTCGGGGAATTCGCGCCCGTCGGGCGACACGCACACCGCATGCACCGCCTTGATCACGGTGGCATCGGCCATCTCGCAAGCGCCGCCCGTATGCACGGTGCCGATTGCTGCCGCGCCGATCTCGCCGCCGCCGCCGATCTTGTTGTTGACGGTGACGTATTCGTTGTAGCCCGAGTAGATCACGATATTGCCGACACTGGCGCTGGCGCTCGAACTCGCGCTGGCACTCGCCCAGGCGGACGCCCAGGCCGAGGCTTCCGCCGACGAGGAGCCGCCCTTATTGATGATGATGGTCTTGTCGATATTGATGTTCTTCGAGGCGTCGATGTTTTTGGTGATGTTGACCGACTTATCGATATTGATGTTCTTGTCGATGTTGATCGATTTGTCGATGGTGACCGGCTTATAGATGTTGATCGACTTGTCGATCGTCACCGGCTTGTTGATATTGATCGACTTGTTGATGGTCACCGGTTTGTTGATGGTGACGCCGCCGCCCGATTGCGGGCAACTGACCGGGGTGGGGCGGCCGCCCGGATGGTTGCCTTTGCCGCCGCCGTTCGAGCCCGCGTTGCAGGCCTCCGCCACTTGCACGAGCGTAAGGGCGCTGGAAACCAGCATCGCGGCTGCGATCTTCAAAGGCCTGGGCGACATGCTATAGCTCCTTGGCAGTCCCGGCCCCTGCCGGGACCTGGAACCACGAAATGATTGCCGTCCTCGCTTCACAATCCGTGCCACTTCCCGTCTTGCGAAAGCCGCATTGGGCGGTTCAAATCGGGACACCATCCGGCCGGGCCCGGGCGGGGGACGCGGCATGATCCCGATCTCGGACGACAATCCCACACGGCTGACGCCTTTTGTGACCGGCGCGCTGATCCTGGTGTGCTGCGGCGTCTATGCTTGGCAGTTCCATCTTCAGGGCGATGCCTACGGCGATTTCCTGCTGCACTACGGCTTCACGCCGTCGAGCCTGATGTCGCCCCAATTCGAGGCCAGCGGCATTCCGGCGGTGCCGGCGCTGCTGTCGATCTTTACCTCGATTTTCCTGCACGGCGGCCTGCTGCATCTGGCCGGCAACATGCTGTATCTGTGGATTTTCGGGAACAACATCGAAGACGCCATGGGGCGGGTGCGCTTCCTCGTCTTCTTCCTGCTCTGCGGCGCGGCGGCGGCGCTCACCATGGCGTTCATGGACCCGTCTTCGACCCGTCCCATGGTCGGCGCATCGGGCGCCATTTCGGGCGTTTTGGGCGCTTATATGCTGATCTATCCGCGCGCCCGGGTGACCGTTCTGGTGCCGCTGCTGATCATCCTTTATCCCTTCCGGATCAACGCGGTATGGGTGGTTGGAGTGTGGTTCGCCATGCAGCTTTTGTCGCTCACCGGCCCTGATACCTCCGGGGTGGCGTGGTGGGCCCATGTCGGCGGTTTCGCGGCCGGCATCGCACTGACGCCATTCTTCAAATCCGCCGCCGTGCCGTTCTTCGGCCCGAAAATCACCCGCGGGCCGTGGAGCAACTGAGCCTTCGAGACGGCCGCTTTGCGGCCTCCTCAGGATGAGGGATGAACCCGTCCTCACCTGAGGAGCGAGCGCAGCGAGTGTCTCGAAGGATGGCACGGCTTTCGCTGAGTGCCTTCCCGAGCGGCGAGATGCTGTTCCGAACTGGGAACAGCCCGCTCCGAAGAAGGCATCAGGTTATGAAACATAAGAACAGCCATTTGCTGGTGGGATATTGGTCGCGGCTCCGGGCTGGCCGGGATGTGCCGGATCAGACCGACATCGACCCCCGCTCGATCAAGCGCCTGCTGCCGTTTGTCTTCATTCT
>JAATGK010000214.1 GCA_015654715.1 Alphaproteobacteria bacterium | reverse complement strand
GTGCTGCTCACATCCTGGCCGGGGCAGATGCGCACCGTCTATGGCGACCATCAGCGCTTCATCAACACCTACTTCCGCACCTATCGCGGCAAGTACTTCACCGGCGACGGCTGCCGCCGCGACGAAGACGGCTATTACTGGATCACCGGCCGGGTCGACGACGTCATCAACGTCTCCGGCCACCGTCTGGGGACCGCCGAAATCGAATCCGCTTTGGTCGAGAACAACAAGGTCGCCGAAGCGGCCGTGGTGGCTTACCCGCACGAACTCAAGGGCCAGGCGGTCTATGCCTATGTCACCTTGAAAGCCGGCCAAGTCTCGACGCAAGCGCTCGCTGACGAGTTGAAAGCGTTTGTTGCCCAGCATCTGTCGCCGATCGCGCGGCCGGACGTGATCCTTTTCACGCCATCGCTGCCCAAAACACGGTCAGGCAAGATCATGCGGCGAATCCTTCGCAAAATTGCCGAAGGCGACACCGCCAATCTGGGCGACACGTCGACGCTGGCCGATCCCGCCGTGATCGGCGATCTGATCGAAAGAGCCAAGCGTAACGGTTGAAACGGCCTGGAGCAAATTGCTCCAGTTTTTTGATTGTCGCGGCGTTTTTCGCGCAAAACTGCAGATACTTTTGCGCACGCCGCTCTAGGAATCCCCGCGCGTTGTGGCATCAGGGTGTCAGGCGGTCACGATAGTGACATGCATGGCGCCTAGCGATGTGCCCAACAAACACTAAGGGGGTATCTTCATGCCGATCCGTTTCCGGCCGATCCTAATTCGCGGCGCATCGCTTGCTGTCCTGGCGGCAGCGACAATGCCTGCCGTGGCCGCTACCGCAACGGATGCTGCGACCGACTCATCGTCGAGCGTCATCGAATCCGTGACCGTCACGGCTCAGAAGCGCGCGCAGAATCCGATCGAAGTACCGATGGCGCTGACCGCCTATAGTGGCGACTTCCTGCAGAAGATCGACGTCCAGGAACTCGACAAGCTGTCGCTGTTCGTGCCCGGCTTCGAAGTGCAGAACCAGTCGCCCAACAATCCGGGCCTGGTCATGCGCGGCCTCAATCTCGATAGCGGCGAGGCAGCGCAAGAGCCGCGCGTCTCGGTGTTCGAAGACGACGTGTCGATCTCCACCACCCGCGCCACTTATATCGAGCTGTTCGACATCGACCGCATCGAAGTCGCGCGCGGGCCGCAAACCACCCTGTTCGGCCGCTCGGCGTTGATGGGCGGCGTCAATATCATCCAGAACAAAGCCAAGCTCGACGACTTCGCTTACGGCGGCAGCTTCGAGTTCGGCGACAGCGCCTATCGCATGATCGACGGCTTCGTGAATGTGCCGCTGACCGATACGTTGGGGGTGCGTCTGGCCGGCCGTTACAAAGCCCGTGACGGTTACGTCGACGATCTGAACAATCCCGCCCGGCCCTACAACTCCATCGACACCGCGGCGCTGCGCCTGTCGCTGAACTGGAAGCCGAACGAAGCCTTCTCGGCGGACCTCATCGCCAACTTTGAGCAGGACCGGCCGACCGGTACCGCGTTCAAGTCAGGCACTTTCCTGCCGACCAATTCGAGCGGCACGATCATCGGCAGCCTCGACCACAACAGTGGCGCCACGCTGACCGACAACCTGCCCGGCTTCGAGGACAACAAGAACGTCGGCCTCAACCGCACGGTCTGGGACGTCAAGGCGCTGACGAGCTACAAGCTCAACGACGCCTTCAGCCTCAACAACACCACCGCGTATCGCCGCTTCGACTCGCTGGAAGTGTTCGATCCCGATGGCTTCTATCAGCCGTTGCTGCAAGCCGCCGAAGACGAGCGCGGCGATCAATTCAGCCATGAAACCCGCCTCAACTTCGACAACGGCGGCCGTCTCTCGGCATTTGCGGGCGCCAGCTACTTCTACAGCAACGTTTCGCAGCGCGTACCGCTGCAATTCAACGAACCGATGGCGCTCACTCTGGTCGCCGGCCAGAATACCTACCTGCAGAACCAGCCGGCCTCGTTCTTCTCGTCGCCGTATTTCACAGCCCCCATGGGCGGATCGACGGCGGCGGGGCTCGGAACGTCGATCATTGCGGCGATGGCCTATACGCCGGTCTATACCGCGGCTTACAGCCAAGCCTACACGGGCTACTACAACGCCCTCGTCGGCACCTATGGTCCCACGGTTGCCGCTGCCCAGGCCAAGACCTTGGCCACCACCGCCGCCACGACCTACGCCAACGGCTTCGTCAACACCGCCGTCACCAGCCTGAAACCCAATCACTGGGAACAGTCGACCAACTACGGCAAGACCAGCTCGGTCGATCTTTATGCCGACGTCACTTACAAACTGTTCGACGCGCTCGAAGTGGAAGGCGGCGCCCGCTACACTCACGACGACAAGCAGACCGCTTATTCCGGCTCGACGGCCGATACCTCCGAACTCGGCATCCTGCTGGCCACGCTCCACAACAGTCCGACCGGCGCAGGCGAAGGCATCATGGTGCAACCGACCGCGAACAACGGCGACAAGATCGGCTACAATTTCGGCGACGACGGCTTGTCCTGGCGCTTCACCGCCCGTTATGCGCTGGAAGACAACACCAGCATTTACGCGACCTACGCCCGCGGCCGCCGTCCCAAGGTTTACAGCGCCAAGACGCCCGCCGTGCCTTACACCAGCTCGGCCTATATCGGTCCGACCTTCCAGGAAGCTCCGGCGGAAGAGGTCGACTCTTACGAAATCGGCGCCAAGACCGCGGCGTTCAACAACACCCTGCGTCTCGACACCGCCTTCTACTTCTACGATTACGACAACTTCCAGTCGACCAGGCTCGTCAATCAGCAATACCTCAGCTTCAACGCCGGCAAGGCGGAAGCTTACGGCTTTGAAGGCACCGCCGATTGGGCGCTGACCGACTGGGCCGACTTCTTCGGCACGCTGACGGTCAGCCGGGCGCGCTTTGTTGGCGACTCCGTCTACCATGGCGACCAGTTCCGCCTGAACCCCGACACGAAGTTCTCGCTCGGCGCCTCGCTGCGCCACACCTTCTTCGGCGGGACGCTCAACTTCCTGCCGACCTACACGTGGCAGTCCAAGATATTCTTCGACGATAACAACGACCGTCCCGACCTGCAGACCACTGCGGCCGGCAATCTGATCGCGGATACCAAGCAGGACGAGTACCAGAACGCTTACGGCCTGCTTAATCTGCGCTTAACCTACCAACGCGACAACGCGCCGTGGTCGGCGAGCGTGTTTGTGACCAATGTCCTCGAACAGAAGTTCATCAAAGACGCCGGCAATTCGGGCGACAATCTCGGCATCCCGACGTTCATTGCCGGCGAACCGCGCTTCTTTGGCGCCTCGCTGACGTTTAAGACCCACTGAAGCGGTTCGATCCTCTGCCCTACGGCCCGTTGCACGTGTTGCAGCGGGCCGTTGCTTTGCGGAAATCCCTTATTCGCAATCCAGCATCCCGCGGGTATGTTTGCCGCGTCGGTCGGCGGAGTTGGTCATGGCGTTGATGAGTGGACTTGTGGAGGTCAAGGACCAGATTGACGGTTCGCACCAATCCACCATTGACCACACTATCGGCCACACTATTGGCGAGTGGTTGATCCGCAACGCGGTTGTCGTGGTGCTGGGTGCCTGCGCCCTGTTCTGGGCCGCGGTCGGCGCCCTCTTCATTTTCGTTTAAACCGCCAATCCTTCGATCGCTTTTGCCAATGCCACATCCTTTTCCGTGACCCCACCTGCATCATGGGTGGAAAGGATGATGTCCACCGTATTGTAGACATTGGTCCATTCCGGATGATGGTCCAGTTTCTCGGCCAGCAAGGCGACGCGGGTCATAAAGGCGAAGGCGGTGGAGAAATCCGGAAACTTGAAGTGGCGGCTGATGGCGTCGCGGCCCGCCACCTCGCGCCAGTGCGGGAATTCGCCTAAAAAGGCCTTGCGGGCGGCAGGATCGAGTCTCGGCATAGCGGGGCTTCCTTTTTGGGATTGCCGATCATCCGCTGTCAGCCTGAGGAGGGAAATGAAAAAATGACCCCCATCGACTGGTTCGGCGCCGAAGCGCCCACTCTCGACGATATCGAAGCCATCGCGCGCCGGGCGTTCGCCTCCCTGCCCGAGCGATTCCGCGGTCTTTGCGGCGATGTTCCCTTCGTGATGCAGGAGTTCCCTGACGACGACGTCATCGCCGACATGGGTCTCGAGACCGAATTCGACATCCTCGGCCTGTTCCAGGGTTCCAACCTGGCGGCGCGCGAAGGCTATGGCGGGCAGTTGGAGCCGACGCTGATCTTTCTCTACCGCCGCCCGATCCTCGACTATTGGGCCGAAAACGAAGGCACCCTCGGCGCCGTCGTGCGCCACGTCCTGATCCACGAAATCGGCCACCACTTCGGGCTGAGCGACGCGGACATGGAAAAGATCGAGCATTCGTAAGCACCTCCCCTCAAAGGGAGGTTATTGGAGGGGGTATTCCTTCTCCACCCGATAGATGCTGCCGTCGCTGGTCAGCTTTGACGAGTAGAGGCAAAACGCGGCCACTGCGAACGGAGGGCTGGCGAAAAGCGCGTGATCGGTGAGGTAATCCGCCACCGCGCCGGACGGGGCGTGTTTCAGCCGCGCCAGGGTGACATGCGGCGTGAATTTGCGCGGCTCGGGTTCGCGGCCGAT
>JAATGK010000151.1 GCA_015654715.1 Alphaproteobacteria bacterium | reverse complement strand
GCGCGCGGCGCCTACGCCTCCAAAGGCGGCAAATCCTTCATGTGCATGCCTTCGGTATTCGAGAAGAAGGGCGTCCGCAAGAGCCGCATCGTCCTCAATTTGACGCCCGGTAATATCGTCACCACGCCGCGCACCGACATCATGTACGTCGCCACCGAATACGGTCTTGTCAATCTCAAGGGCAAATCGATCCCGGAACGGGTCCGCGCCATGATCTCGCTCGCCCATCCCGACTATCGCGAGGAACTCGAGCGCCAGGCGCACGAAAACCGGCTCGTCCCGCGCGGTGTCTATTTGGCTTACAATGCCGACAGTGGCACACGTTCGGCCGTCTGAAGCAGTAGTGAATCGGCTCTCAGAGCGCTTCGGAACTCCTCCGGGGCGCCTGTTTTTTTGGCATAGCCGCGGTGGCGGACCGCAATTATGGCAAATCTGCGGTACGCGCGGCGTCGTGCAAAAACCTGAAACAAGTGTTGACTGCACACCAAAGAGTCGTCACGCCCGGACAATTGACAACTGCCGGTGGCGCGTTTAATTCGGTAGCAGATAGTCATTATTTCGCGAGTGAATTATTAAAGGGAGGTCCGAATGGGCGGATCGCTCGTTAATGATGGTGCCGTGATGTCGGAAGCCGCAAACATGAAATCAGGAGATGGGACGACCAAACGCCCCCGTCGCAGCAAAGCGGAACAACGCGCCGAAAGCCTCGAACAGATTCTCGATGCGGCCGAGTACTTGTTCTCAAGGAACGGCTTTTACGGCGTCACGTTGCGCGACGTGGCCGAACGCGTCGGCATCCATACTACGCTCCTGCACTACTACTTCGAGGACAAGCGCGACCTCTTCCAGGCCGTGTTCGAGCGGCGGGCCGGGACGACCTGTGAGCGCCGCTTGGAAGCCATGGAGAAATACGAAGCGGAAGCCGGGGATCACCCCACTGTCGAAGGTGCGCTCCGGGCCTTCCTCGACACCGACCTCGATCTATACCGGGAGGGTGGCGAGCAGTGGATGAACTATGCCTCCTTCGTCGCCCGCGTCAGCAATACGCACGAGGGCACAGCGATGATGCAGATTCTATTCGACCCGGTAGTCCTCAAGCTCATCAAGATGTTGAAGCGCGCGCTGCCGGATTACACCGAAGAAGACATCTTCTGGGGTTATCACTTCGTGACCGGCGCCCTGATGAACACGCTGGCGCGTACGGGCCGCATTGATCACCTCTCGGGCGGCCTGTGCAGCTCCGACGATTTTCTAGCGATCAAAGAGCGGATGGCCAAATTCATGGCGGCGGGATTCCTGACCCTGAAGAAGTGACCGTCGCTCGTCCGTCGTACGGCCGCATTCACCTGCACGGCTTGCGCGGATTTTTCGGGGACCACATTCCGACATTCCAGTTCCAGGCGACGTCTGCGTTCGCCCGACGCCGGCAAACGACCTCCTCGTGGAGCGCATACACGCCGGACGACAAGTCCTTCGCAGGGCGCGGATCATCCTCGAACAGCATGCGGGCACCCGCCGCTGCGAAAGCCGGCCAGTCCGGCTCGTTTGCTGCCTGTGGCCGGCCGGTGCGGGCAAAGCTCGACCAATAGCCCATCATTGCGTCGGAAAGTTTCAGCTCCCGTGGCGTCGACGGCACCTTCGGCCAACGCGACGTCGTGCGATCGAAGGTACCGAACACATAGGGCAATTCGCTGCCATGGAAAGCATGCCGGCCGGTCGAGTCGGCGGCCGGATAGCCGTGATCCCAACAATAGAGAAAGGACGGCTGACCCAGCTCCGCCTGTTTTCGGACCAGCCGCTCTGCCGTCCAGCCGTACATGGCATCGCGCGTTGCCGCCAAGATGCTTTCTTGGAGATTCGTGCCGGGATAGAGCCGCAGAAATGCGTCGGCGAGATCGCCATAACGGTCGCGTATCGCTGCTTGATATTCGGCCACCGTTGCCGGCGGCGGCGGAGCTAGAAACGTCAACGAACGGATTTCACCGCTGTTGAAACCCGCCAGTAGAGGCACAGGCGCCTGCTCACCGCGATCGAAAACGTCGACGAGTTGATCCGGCAACGCGTGGCCGTCGACCGCCCCGAACGGCCCAAATCCGGTCGCAGACGCGGCCTCCGCCAAGGTGCGCGCTTCCATCGCCCGCAAAGCCGCGACATCCCGGGCACCGAGCGCGGCCACCAACTTGGCGCCGTCTTCCTCGGCGGAGGCCAAACCGTGGCGGCGCTGATTCAGCGTCGGCGTGGTGATCATATAGGCGCTTTGCGCGATCGCCTTGGCGAACAGACCACGCGCCAGCGGCGAAGCCATGAGGTACATGACGCAAAGCGCGCCCGCAGATTCGCCGGCAATGGTCACGTTGGAAGGATCGCCGCCGAAGGCCGCGATGTTACGCCGAATCCATTTGAGCGCCTCGATCTGATCGAGCAGACCGTAATTGCCGCTGATCCCGAGCGGGGACTCCGAGCTCAGTTCGGGATGCGCGAGCCAGCCGAGTACGCCCAGCCGATAATTGATCGAAACCACCACGACGCCACGCGAAGCCAGTCTCGTACCGTCGTAGAATGGCTCGCAGCTCGCCCCGATGATGAGGGAGCCGCCATGGATCCAGACCAGCACGGGCAAATCGTGGGCATCGGCGGGGGCCCAGATGTTCAACGTCAGGCAATCTTCGCTCATCGGCTGCGGATAATCGGCCGAAATCTCGTAGATGCTCCCCGCCCGGGAGGGAGGCTGGACCGAGGCAGGCCCGAACGCGGTCGCCTGCCGGATGCCCTGCCACTGCGGCATCGCAACAGGCGGTTTCCAGCGTGCCGGCGGCAGCGCGTAGGGGATACCTTTGAAGACATGCAGGGGGCCTTCCCGCAGGCCTTCCACAGCGCCGTCGGGGGTCTGCACGATGGGTGAGTCCACCATCAAGCTCCTCCCATCAATTGCACGGGGCTGCTTTGGCGGGGAGCTTGGGCGCTGCCAGCCCTGCGTTCCAGTTCCAGGCCTGGTCGCCGCTGGCGTGCCGCCGGCACATCACCGTCTCGACGAGATCGTACATGCCCGGCATGAGATGCGTCGACGTTCGCGGAACGTCCTGGAACGCCATATAGGCCGCCGTTGATCCGTAAACGGGCCATGCCGGCGCATTGACCGCCTGGGGCTGGCCGGTGCGCACGAAGCTGGTCCAGTAGCCGATCATTGCATCGGAGAGATTCCTCTCCTGCGGCGTTTCTGGGGCCTTTGGCCAATGCGGCCCAACGCTGTTGAACCCGCCGAACACATACGGCAGTTCGCTGGCATGGAAAGCGTGCAGCCCGACAGAGTCAGCGGCCGGATAGCCATGGTCCCAGATGTAAAGAAATGACGGCTGCCCCAATGCGGTTTGCTTCCTGATGAGCCGCTCCGCCGTCCAGCCGTACAAAGCATCGCGGGTGGTCGCGAAAACGCTCTCTTGCATGTTGGTGCTGGGGTAGAGCCGCAGGAAGGCGTCGGCGAGATCCTGGTAGCGGTCGCGAATGACAGCTTCATAGCCGGCCTGTGTCGCCGGCGGCAGCGGCGTAAGCACCCTGATCGAACGGACTTCACCACTGTTGAAACCGGCCAACAGCGGTACCGGTGCCTGCTCGCCCTTGTCGAAGACATCCACGAGTTGATGCGGCAGAATGTGTCCGTCGATCGCGCCAAACGGCGGGAACCCGGCGG
>JAATGK010000188.1 GCA_015654715.1 Alphaproteobacteria bacterium | reverse complement strand
TGCTCGGCGGTGCTGTCGACGTGGTTCAAGATCAAGGGCGTCAACTATTCGATCTCGTCGGCCTGTGCCACCAGTGCCCACCGCATCGGCAACGCCGCCGAACAGATCCAATGGGGCAAGCAGGACGTGATGTTCGCCGGTGGCGGCGAGGAGCTCGACTGGACGCTGTCGGCGTTGTTCGATGCCATGGGGGCGATGTCGTCCAAGTTCAACGCGACGCCGGAGAAAGCCTCGCGGGCCTTCGATAAGGATCGCGACGGGTTTGTCATCGCCGGCGGCGGCGGCATTGTGGTGCTCGAAGAACTCGAACACGCCCGCGCCCGCGGCGCCAAGATTTATGGCGAACTCACCGGTTACGGCGCCACCAGCGACGGCCGCGACATGGTGGCCCCGTCGGGCGAAGGCGCGATGCGCTGCATGCGGGCGGCGCTAGAAACCGTGAAGGGCCCGGTCGGCTATATCAATGCTCATGGCACCTCCACACCGGTCGGCGACGCCGCCGAAGTCAAAGCGATGCGCGAAGTCTTCGGCGACAAGATTCCGCCGGTGAACTCGACCAAGTCCCTCACCGGTCATTCATTGGGAGCGGCGGGCGCGCAGGAGGCGATTTATTCCATCCTGCAGATGCAGAACAATTTCATCGCCGAAAGCGCCAACATCACCGAGCTCGATCCCGAATTCGCCGATGTCCCGATCGTCCGGGCCCGCATCGACAACGTTCCATTGGAACGGGTTCTGTCCAACTCCTTCGGCTTCGGCGGCACCAACGCCACGCTGGTGTTCGAGCGGGTGTAATTTCTTGTCATCCCCGGCCGGACGCCGCGCAGCGGCGGGCGGGGAAGGGGACCCAGGTCGTTACTTCTGTCGGCCTCCGAAAACGCGGTTGATACAATTTCTTCGGGACCTCGCGCACACAACCACCTGGGTCCCCTTCCCTCACATCGCGCCCCGCGCGATGCTCGCCGGGGATGACATTTCTTTAAAAGTTCAATTACCCCGCATTCGGCGGTGGCAGTATCTGTTAGAGCTAAGGACAACATGACCAACGAAATGAAATTGATGTCCGGCAAGCGCGGGCTGGTGATGGGGGTGGCCAACGACCATTCCATTGCCTGGGGTATCGCGCGCACCTTAGCGGCCCACGGCGCCGAAGTCGCTTTCACCTATCAAGGCGAGGCGCAGCTCAAGCGCCTGAAGCCGCTCGCCGCCTCGATCGGCGCCACCATCATGCTGCCCGCCGATGTCGAAGACGATGCCCAGCTCGACGCCGCTTTTGCGGCCATCAAAGAGCAATGGGGCGGGATCGACTTCCTCGTTCATGCCATCGCTTTTTCCGACAAGAACGAACTGAAAGGCCGTTACGCCGACACCACCCGCGCCAATTTCCAGAAGACCTTGTCGATCTCCTGCTACTCCTTCACCGCCGTGGCCCAGCGTGCCGCGCGTCTGATGGGCGGCCGTCCGGGTGCGATGCTGACGCTCAGCTATCTCGGCGCCCAGCAGGTGATGCCGTCCTATAATGTGATGGGCGTCGCCAAAGCGGCGCTGGAAGCCTCGGTGAAATACCTCGCTGCCGACCTTGGGCTGGACGGCATCCGCGTCAACGCCATCAGCGCCGGTCCGATGCGCACCCTGGCCGGTTCGGCGGTCGGCGGCGGGCGCACCATGTTCAAATGGATCAAAGGCCTGGCGCCGCTGAAACGAACCATCGAACTCGACCATCTCGGCGGTTCGGCGCTTTACCTTCTTTCCGATTTGTCGGCCGGGGTGACCGGCGAAGTGCATTATGTTGATGCCGGATATAACGTCATGGGTGTACCGCCGGCGGCATATCTGGAACAATGGGCGGCAGAAGGGGGCAAATCCGATGAGGGTCCGGAAGGCTGAATTCGCAGCCGTCGCAACGCTTCTGCTGCTGTCCGCCGCCGCCACTGCCGGCTGGCGCGACGACGCATCGGCAGCCGATGTCCAGCGCCTCGGCCAGCTCGCGGAAGCCAAAACCAAGGCCCTCGCGGAAGCCGAAAGCGGCAAACCGTCCGAGGTTGCCGCGATCAAATCGATC
>JAATGK010000227.1 GCA_015654715.1 Alphaproteobacteria bacterium | reverse complement strand
TCTTGAAACGCACCGGCGGGCGGGCGCCCGGCATCGTCGTCAACATGGCGGCCAATGCGGCCGAGGCCAAACGCACCGCTGATGCCTTAACTGCCTCGGCGCGCAGCTTTCTGAAGGCCGCGCCCGCTTATCTCGGTTTCGTACCCAGCGATATGCGGGTGGTGGAGGCACTGCGCCGCCAAACCTCGCTGTGGCTGGCCTGCCCCAAAAGCCCGGCGCTGTCGGCGGTGATGGGACTGACGGGCCTCCTCGGCGGCCAACCGACCCGTGTGCGCGCCACGGGTTCGATGCGATAAGCCCTTAAAATACGCCAAGAGGCGAAACCTTCATTTCGCCCCTTTCAAAAGCTTTGGCGCACGGCACGCTTCTCGCGCAACGACGGCACCATTGCTTCCTCCCTCGGCTACCTGGGGGATGGCATGCGGCGAACCGGCCGAGTCATTGACTGTCGCGCTTTCAGGCGGAAAACCGGTTCCCACTTTTCCTGAAAGCGCTCTGCGGCACATAATCCTGTCCATCGTCCCACGGCTGCGCACGCTGCAGCCTTCACCGGTATGACGTTGCGCGCATAAATCTTTTCCTGGTCGCGATCGTCATCGCGCACCTTTGTCCGCTTCACACTCCCAAAACAACGTTGTGGGATATGGGATGCGGTGCTGACGATTTCAATCGGGTGCGTCAATCGCTGCGCCGATGCGACGCAAATGCAGCCGTTCATGTAGATGAACGGAATTGGTGAAGGCTAAATCATGCCGATGGTGCGGAGCCATTGCTCTGCGAGGCTCGGCCAATGGGTGATCGGCAGCGCCGTCGGGCGCAAACCGAAGCCGTGACCGCCGTGCGCAAAAAGGTGCATTTCGACCGGCACCTTCGCCGCTCGTAGCGCCAGAAAATAGGCGATCGAATTGTGCACATCATCGACCGGATCGTCTTCGGCCTGTACCAGGAATGTCGGCGGCGCGTGAGCGCTGATGGGATCAAACGGGTACAAATCCGTGCCGTGTCCGGACCAGAGATGGCCGGGGTAAAGCGCGATCGCGAAGTCGGGTCGCGCATTTTCGCGGTCGGCGTCATCGACCGGCGCATAAGTCCGCGTCGTGGCGTTGCTGATCGCGGTGACAAGATGGCCACCAGCCGAAAAGCCGATGACGCCGATCTTGTTCGGGTTGATACCTAAACTATTTGCGCGCTGGCGCAGTAGGCCCATGGCGCGCTGCGCATCCTGTAACGCAAATTGCACCACCGGCGCTCTTTGGCAATCGCAGTCTTTGGGCCACCACGTCTGGGGAACGCGATATTTCAGGACCACGCAGGTCATGCCGCGGGCCGTGGCCCAATCACAGATTTCGGTACCTTCAAGGTCGATGGCCAGCGCCTGATAACCGCCGCCGGGAAACACCATGATCGCCGCCCCGGTATTGCGCCCCTTGGCGGGATAAATGGTCATGGTCGGACGGGAGACATTTGTGATCGCCGCGTAGGGACGCCCGGCGACCAAACTGTGCCCGACAACCACCGTTTCAGCCGCATTCGTCTCTGGCCGACCGATTGTCAGCGTATCCGGCCATAGGAAAACCTGGCTGCGGCCTTCGCCAGGTTGCCAAACTTCTTGCTGGGAGATCGCTGACGGCTCGCCCGCTTGAACCGCGCCAGTGGCGGCGAAAAGAGAAGCGAGCATGATCCCGACGCCAACTAAGATAAGCCGTCTCATCATATCTCCATGGAATTGTCCGCCAGAAAACAGAGGGCACCCTTCGCGAAAACTGCCCCCCTTCGTCCGTCTTCGCTGCGCGAAGCCGGACACTTCCCCCCGCGGTCGGTATGTATGCGACAAAAACTTTGCGCCCGCGTGGGGCAGAAAAGGTGAGGGAAATAGCCCGGCTCTACCGCTTGCCCCCGCCTCTTGCCTTATTGTCGATCGCGATCGGACCGGGGCCCTGGCCGATCAGCATCAACAGGCCGCCGGCGATGGCGAGGTGGCAGGCGAACAATTCATATTCGGCGGCGCGCTGGTTCAGATCATCGTGGATGCGCCACCAGTCGTGCAGCACGACAGTCGCGATTATCGTGATCGTGAACAGGATCAGCGCGCCATAGCGGGCGTGGTAGCCGAAGATCAGCGACAGCGCACCCATGGACAGCAACAGCAGCATCAACGCCAGAATGAAGGCCGCACCGGAGACACCGCGAACGTTCATCAGATCGATGGTGCTGTCCCAATTGCCGCCGTAGAGCGCCACCTGGGCGAGAAAGAACCAGCCGAAGGCCAGCCGCCCGATCAGCGGCGCAAGCGTATCCGAAACCGACATGAATGATCCCCCGAGGCGACGTCAACGGAGCGCAATTCTAGCGCCCGGGGCGATTGGCGAATAGCCACTAGCGAACAGGGATTGTCGCAGGGCGGGCGCCGCGTAATTGGGGGGGAAGGCAAACAAAAAAGCGAGCAGGGCGTCCCCCACTCGCTATTCGTTAGTCGTACTTCGCCTTTTTCAGCCCGCCCGCAACGCATGCTTGCGCAAGTGGCGCACCAGCGCCATTTCGTCGAGGCGCGACTGCGCCCGGCGCGATTCGATTTCGGCGAGGCGCTTTTCCTGCTGCTCGTTGGCGAATTCCAGACTCTTGAGGTCCTGATAGGCGCTGGTCAGCTCTTCCTGGCAAGAGACGCGTTCGCGTTCGAGTTCGCGCAGCGTGTCTTTGAGTTTCTCGCGGCGGATTTCGATCGACTTGAGGAACGAGGGGAAGGCGAGACGGCCGATGTCGCTGTCGCCGGCGCGCTGACGTTCGCGCGCGACGTTCTCTTCGAGATCGGCGATCTTCTTCTCCATATCGGCTTTCATGCCGTCGAGCGTGGCCATGCGGCGCTTGAATTCGTCGACCCGGAAGCGCCGTAGACGGAGAAGTGTATCTTGTTTCTTCATGGCGTCTTACCTTTGCCCACCAGCGAGTATTGTGCCTAATTCCTGATACCCTTCGGTTAACGAGGACCGTTCGTCCTTTCTTTGTGTCAGAAATTTTTCGAAAAGTGTATGCAAGCCGATGGCGTGGTCGACTTCGGGATTTGTCCCAGATTTGTACGCACCGAGGCGTATCAGCTCGGCCATGTCTTCATAGGCGGCAATCGATTTGCGCGACTCCGCGACGATTTCGCGTTCGCGCTCGCTGTTGGAGCCCGGCATGGTCCGCGAGATGGACTTCAGCACATTGATCGCCGGGAAGCGGCCGCGCTCGGCGATGCCGCGCTCCATGACGATGTGGCCGTCGAGAATGCCGCG
>JAATGK010000290.1 GCA_015654715.1 Alphaproteobacteria bacterium | reverse complement strand
GGATGCCGAGAAGGTCACCGACACAGCGTCGTTCATCGAAGACCTCGGCGCCGACAGCCTGGATACGGTCGAACTGGTGATGGCGTTTGAAGAGGAATTCGGTATCGAGATCCCCGATGACGCTGCGGAGTCGATTGTAACCGTCGGTGATGCCGTCAAATACATCGACAAGGCCAACACCTGATTACCTGACTGAATATAGATGCGTAGAGTCGTTGTGACAGGGCTGGGGCTTGTCACGCCGCTTGCGAGCGACGTGGAAGGCACTTGGTCACGCCTCGTCGCCGGTCAATCGGGTGCGCGGCGCATCGATAAGTTCAACACCGACGATCTGGCTACCAAGATCGCCTGCATGGTTCCCAAGGGCGACGGCTCGAACGGGTCGTTCAATGCCGCTGCCTGGGTGGACCCCAAAGAGCTGCGCAAGGTCGACGAGTTCATCGTCTTCGGCCTCGCGGCGGCGCAGCAGGCGGTCACCGATTCGGGCTGGGTCCCTGCGAGCGAAGACGAAAGGGAACGCACAGGCGTCCTGATCGGCTCGGGTGTTGGCGGCCTTGAGGGAATCGCGGAAGCGGCGCTGTTGCTGGCCGAAAAGGGCCCGCGGCGGATTTCGCCGTTCTTCATCCCTGGGCGTCTGATCAATCTGGTGTCGGGCTACGCCTCGATCCGGTTCGGCTACAAAGGGCCGAACTCGGCGGTGGTGACGGCTTGCGCCACCGGGGCCCATGCCATCGGCGATGCGGCGCGGATGATTGCGCTCGATGATGCCGACGTCATGCTGGCGGGCGGTACCGAAGCGACGATCTGCCGTCTCGGTGTTGCCGGCTTCAACGCCTGCCGGGCCCTGGCGACCAGGTACAACGACACGCCCGAAAAGGCCTCGCGTCCTTACGACAAGGATCGCGACGGCTTCGTCATGGGCGAAGGCGCCGGTGTGGTGGTGCTCGAAGAATACGAGCATGCCAAGGCGCGCGGCGCCAAGATCTACGGCGAAGTGAAAGGCTACGGCCTGTCGGGCGACGCTTTCCACATCACCGCTCCGGCGGAAGACGGTAACGGCGGTTTCCGCGCCATGAAAATGGCGTTGAAGCGCTCCGGTCTGGCGCCCGCCGACATCGATTACGTCAATGCCCACGGCACCTCGACGATGGCCGATCCGATCGAACTGGCGGCGGTGGAACGTTTCTTGGGCGATGCGGCGCCGGGCAAGGCGATGAGTTCGACCAAGTCGTCGACCGGTCATATGCTCGGGGCGGCCGGGGCGGTGGAAGCGATCTTCTGTCTGCTCGCCATGCGCGACAGCATCATCCCGCCGACGCTCAATCTCGACAATCCGGATGTCGAGACCAAGATGAATCTGGTGCCGCACACCGCCATCAAGCGCGATGTCCGAGTCGCGATGTCGAATTCGTTCGGTTTCGGCGGCACCAACGCCTGTCTGATTTTGACGCGTCCGGAATAGAAGCGCTCGCAGGAAAAGTGGAAACCGGTTTTCCGTCCGCGAGCGCGGCTATTGAAATTCAGGCCTGGGCGTAGAGTAGGGGGCCATGAAGAAATCTCTCGTGTTTCTGTTGCTCGTCGTCTTGATCGCCGCAGGCGCGATCGAGTGGACCTATGCCGCGTTCGTGGCGCCCGGCCCCGCCGCCAAATCCGGCAGCACAACCGACGTCGTGATCAAACCCGGCATTGGCATCAAAGGCGTGGCGCAATCGCTCGCCGACGCCGGCGTGATCGAGCGGCCGGAAGTGTTCCAGATCGGCGTGCGCGTGCTCGGCAAAGCGCCGCAGCTCAAAGCCGGTGAATACGCGATCCCGTCGCGCGCCAGCATGCAAGCGATCATGACCATCCTGATCGAAGGCAAGTCGATCCCGCACAAGGTGACGGTCGCCGAAGGTCTCACCAGCCGGATGGTCTACGACATCGTCAAGGCCGACGCGTTGCTCAAGGGCGGTGCCGGCGCGGTGCCGCCGGAAGGCAGCCTGCTGCCCGAGACCTATCTGTTCCAGCGCGGCGACACGCGGGCCGAACTGATCGCCAAAATGCACAAGGCGCAAACCGAGCTGCTCGACAAATTGTGGGCGAACCGCGCGGCCGGCCTGCCGATCAAGACCAAGGCGGAAGCCCTGGTGCTGGCGTCCATTGTCGAGAAGGAAACCGGCATCGCCTCGGAACGCCCGCATATCGCGTCGGTGTTCATGAACCGGCTGAGGATCGGAATGAAGCTCGAATCCGATCCCACCATCATCTACGGCATCACCAAGGGCTATCCGATCGGCCGCCGCCTTTTGGCCAGCGAAGTCCATGGTGCGACGCCCTACAACACCTATGTGATCGCCGGTCTGCCGCCGCATCCGATTTGCAATCCGGGCAAGGATTCCATCGCCGCGGTGCTCAATCCGCTGAGCACCAAAGACCTCTATTTCGTCGCCAACGGCAGCGGCGGCCACGTCTTCGCCGACAATATCGACACCCAGACCAAGAACGTCATCAAGTGGCGTAAGATCCATCTCAAGGGCGAGAAGTAAGCGGTGCTGTCATCCCCGGCTGAGCAATCGCGCGCTAGCGCGATGCGAAGGGAAGGGGACCCAGGTCGTGTCGCTATCGCGTTCTTGGAAGCGTGGCACATTTTACCTGTTCTCGTCGGTCGTCTTGCCTGGAAATCCTGGGTCCCCTTCCCCTCGCTACGCTCGGCTGGGGATGACAGTGATTTTACGCGGCTGTAAGGTCCGGCCAAATTTCTGGAGTCGCCGATGCCCCTCGTTAGCATGACCGGTTTTGCCGAAGGCCATGGCGGCCGTGACACCGCCCGCTGGCGCTGGGAGGCGCGCAGCGTCAACGGCCGCGGGCTCGAGTTGCGCCTGCGTCTGCCGCCCGGATTCGAAGCGATCGAACCGGCGGCCCGCGCCCTTGCCGCCAGCCGTTTCAAGCGCGGCAACATCCAGGCGTCGCTCAGCTACGATCCGGGCGCGGGCGCGCATGGTCTCAGAATCGACGCGGTGGCGCTCGCCTCGGCGGTGAAGATCGCCAAGGAAGTGGCAGCCGAGACCGGCCTGCCGCCGGCGCGCGTCGACGGGCTCTTGGCGCTCAAGGGCGTCGTGATCCAGGACGAAGCGCTGTTGCCCGACGCCGAAGAACAGGCGGCGCGCGACACTGCTCTGCTCAAGACTCTGGCGGAATGTTTCGACCATCTCGCCAAGGCGCGCGCTATCGAAGGCGCCAAGCTCGCCGTCGTGCTCGGCGGCCAGATCAACGACATCGCCCGCCTGACCGAAGCCGCCGCCAAGGCCGCCGCCACCCAGCCCGCCGCGATCCAAGATCGCCTCACGGCACAGCTTGCCGATCTGCTCGCCCCCGGTGCGGTGTCCGCCGAACGTCTGGAATTGGAAATCGCGCTGCTCGCCACCAAAGCCGACATCCGCGAGGAACTCGACCGCCTCGGCTCGCATGTCTCCGAAGCGCGGCGCCTGATTGCGAGCGGCGATGCCGTGGGACGGCGCCTCGATTTCCTGGCGCAGGAATTCAATCGCGAAGCCAACACGCTGTGTTCGAAATCGGCCGACAGCGAGCTGACCCGTATCGGGCTCGACTTGAAGACCGCGATCGACCAGTTCCGGGAGCAGTTGCAGAACGTCGAATGACCCTCGAAATCCAACGCCGCGGATTGATGCTGGTGCTGTCTTCGCCTTCGGGCGCGGGCAAGACCACGTTGTCGCGCGGACTGCTCGCCAATGATCCCAATGTGACGATGAGCGTGTCGGCGACGACGCGGCTGCCGCGTCCCGGCGAGGTCAACGGTCAGGACTATTCCTTCCTCAGCGTGGAGGAATTCCTGCGCATGGTGCAGCAGGATGCGTTCCTCGAACACGCCGAGGTGTTCGGCAATCATTACGGCACGCCCAAGAAGCCGGTGTTCGATGCGCTCGCGGCGGGCCGCGATGTGCTGTTCGACATCGATTGGCAGGGCACCCAGCAGCTCCGCCAGCAAGCGCGCGACGATGTGGTTTCCATTTTCGTGCTGCCGCCGGCGCGCATCGAATTGGAACGGCGCCTGCGTACCCGCGCCGAAGACCAAGCCGACGTCATCGCCAAACGCATGGGCAAGGCCGATGGTGAAATCAGCCACTGGGCCGAATACGACTACGTCATCATCAACGACGATGTCGCCAAAGCCCAGGCACAGGTCGATGTCATCCTGAAAGCCGAACGCCTCAAACGCGAACGCCAGCCGGGATTGTTTGAATTTGTCGAAGGGCTGATGCGGGGGGAGTGATTATTTCTGGTCGCGCAATCTATCGGAAAACCGCTTCACACTTTTCCGATTGCGCTCCTAGTACCACTCCTTGACCCAATTCTGCTTCGACTTCTTGGGGCGGCGATAGCCGGTTTCGGGCTGGCGCGGCGGCAGTTCGATTTGGACCGGAGTCAGGTCCTTATACGGAATCTGCCGGAGCAGATGCGCGATGCAGTTGAGCCGCGCCTTCTTCTTGTTGTCGGCATTGACGACGTACCAAGGCGTCAGCTTCTTGTCGGTGTGCTTCAGCATGACGTCTTTGGCCTTGGAGTACTCGACCCAGCGCTCGCGGCTTTCGACGTCCATCGGCGACAGCTTCCAGCGCTTGATCGGATTTTTCATGCGTTCGAGGAAGCGGCGTTCCTGTTCCTCATCATTGACGCTGAACCAGTATTTGATGAGGATGATGCCGCTCCTGACCAGCATCTCTTCGAACAGCGGGCAGGAGCGCAGAAATTCCTTGTATTCGTCCTTGGAGCAGAACTCCATCACATGCTCGACACCGGCGCGGTTGTACCAGGAGCGGTCGAACAGCACGATTTCGCCCTTGGCCGGAAGCTGCTCGACATAGCGCTGGAAATACCACTGGCCGCGTTCCTTTTCGGTCGGCGTCGCCAGTGCCACGACGCGGCAGGAACGCGGATTGAGACATTCGGCGATGCGCTTGATGACGCCGCCCTTGCCCGCCGCATCGCGGCCTTCGAAAATGATGACGACGCGTAAGCCTTGCAGCCGCACCCATTCCTGCAGCTTGAGGAGTTCGAACTGCAGCCGGGTCAGTTCGTCGATGTAGGAATACTTTTTCTTCGGCGGCTTGGGCGGTTTGGCGTCGCCCAGCACGTGCCAATGCTTTTCGACCCGGGCGCGTTCCTTGGCGTCACGCAAGAGTTCGCCGCCGAGATGGAGATGGTGGAGCTGATGCTGGACGCTCATGGGGGTCACCAAAATATCGCGCGGCCATCATGCCGCATCGCCGCCAACGCTCCGTTAACGGATGGCCGCGGCACCGGCAATATGGGGTACCACTTATCCGGCAGCGTCAAGCCGCCAGCTTGCCGATCACCGAGAAGAAGCTCTCGACGTCCATCGGCTTGTGCAGCACGGCGCATTTGGGC
>JAATGK010000047.1 GCA_015654715.1 Alphaproteobacteria bacterium | reverse complement strand
TCAGCCTCTTGGGGCTCGGACGCGGTCGGTGGTGTGGTGAACTTCATCACCAACAAGCATTTCGAAGGCTTCAAGGCGAACGTCCAAGGCGGCATATCCACCTATGGCGACAACGCCCAGAACATGGTTCAGATCGCGGGCGGCAAGGCTTTTTTCGGTGGCCGGCTGCATGTGATTGTCGCGGGTGAATACGATCACGAAGACGGCATTCCGGCTGGTGGTATGGGCGAACAGGCCCCGAACGGCCGCGAGTGGTATCACGCCATAACATTCTTCGATACCGGCTTGAACACCCCCACGACCACCCAAAACGGCAATCCGCGCTATTACGTCCTGAATCACCTCCAGTCGACGGCCTATTCCAAGTACGGTCTCATCAACTCAGGACCGCTGGCGGGAACGGCGTTCGACGTCAATGGGAATCCCTATCCGTTTGTTTATGGAACCGGCAACGGTGTTCCGACCAACAACTATACCAAAGGTTGCTTCAACGGCTTCTGCAGTGGCGGCGATGTTTCGGCCGGCGTCGGCATGGGCGCATCGATGGCGTCCTCGCTCCATCGCTTGAACGCGTATTCCCGGGTTGCCTATGATCTCAATTCGGAAGCCGAGATATACGCCACCGTCAACGTGGCCCAGGTCAACACCACCAACCAGCCATATGTCGGCAGTGCGCAGAGCAGCGTTACGGTCCAGTGCTCGAACCCGTATGTCCCGGCGTCGATTCAGCAGGCGTGTGCAACCAACAATATAACGAGCTTTAAGCTCGGCACGGCTAACGGCAACTTCCCGAAGGATCCGCTCGTGGCGCCGTCGCGCAAGCAGATTCGTCTTGTGCTCGGGGCGGACGGCAAGGTCGAGTTGGGTGGCAAGACTTGGAGCTATGATGCTTATCTGGAGCACGGTACCAACGTCACCGACATCCATGTCTCCAATGTCATGCTCACGTCGCGCTATACCCAGGCGGCGAACGCGACGGTTCTCAATGGCCAGATCGTCTGCGCCAGTGCCACCGCGCGCGCCAGCGGCTGCGTGCCGTTCGACATCATGGGCGGGGATCCGGTCAACGAAGCGTCGCTCGACTACTTCATGCCGGCGAATGGCCCGCATCAGCACACCTACCAGACCCAGGACGTGGCGAGCTTCGCGATCAACGGCGAGCCTGTCTCTTCGTGGGCAGGCCCGGTGTCGGTCGCGTTCGGCGGCGAATACCGCCGGGAATATTATCGCGTCAAAGGCGACCCCTACGGTAATGGCGTGACCAGCACCAACCCCTTCACTACCGATTACCCGGCGGATCCGGTGTTGAACTTCAACCCGGCCACGACCAACGGCGCAAACTGGTTTGCCGGCAACTACCACGACGGCACTGGCAAGTTCGATGTGAAGGAAGCTTTCATCGAAACCAACGTACCGCTGCTCGACTCCAAGGATTTTGGCAGCGTGAACCTCAACGCGGCCGGCCGTTATGAATACTATTCGACCGCCGGCGAGGCTTGGACGTGGAAGATCGGCGGCACCTGGGAAACGCCGATTCCGGCGGTGCGCTTGCGCGCCGTAACGTCGAGCGACCTGCGGGCGCCGAACCTGTCGGAACTATTCGCCGCACCGATCGCGACGACGTTACCGAACTACTCGGTTCTGGTCGTTAAGAATCCCTATACGATCACGGTTATGCAGAACACGGTCGGCAATGCCGCTCTGAAGCCGGAAGTCGCACGTAACATCGAAGTGGGCGCGGTCCTGAGCCAGCCCGACTGGCTGCCGGGTCTGAGTGCGTCGATCGACTACTATCGGATCAAGATGACCAACGTCATCAACAGTGCGTCCGATCCGGGAACCATGTGCGCTCGCGGTGTCACGAAATACTGCAGCGCCGATCCTACGGTTCCCAGCCCCTACTACTATTACCCGACCGACGGCAGTATCGGCTACGTGAACATCCAGAGCTTCAATATGTCCTGGATCCTGACCGAAGGCATGGACTACGAGGCAAGCTATCAGTTCAATCTCGATGGAGTCCTTTCGGGTCACTACACGATCCATGGTCTGGCAACCAACGTCTATACGTACCAGACCAACACTGGCCTTCCGAATGATCCCAACCAGCAGACGGCCGGTACGAATAGCGGCTCCATTCCGCATTGGAAAGTGCTGTTGACGCAGAGCTACGACAACGAGAAGTTTTCGATCAATCTGCAGGAACGTTGGTTCAGCGACGGCGTGTACGGCAGGAGCTACATCGAGTGCCAGACCAACTGCCCGGTGTCGGTGGGTGGGAACTACACGATCAACAGAAACGGCATGCCCGGGGCGCTTTATATCGACCTCGGCGGTACGTACAACATCAACGATGCGATGCAGGCCTACTTCAAGATCGACAACCTGTTCGATAAGGATCCGACACCGATGCCCCAGTTCAACACCGGGCAGGACGTCAGCACAGCCCTTTACGATCTGTCGGGACGGATGTACCGCATCGGCGTTCGCATAAATTTGTAATCTCCAAAGGGCTTATAATATGAGGGTAGATTGCACCTCTATCCACCTTGGGGGCCGGCCGGCAACGGCCGGTCTACTGGGCTGGAGAATGGATTTTTGGCTCGTTTGCGTCGCTGCGTTGCTGGTCCTGTCCGGCTTCGCTTTGGCGTCTACGTCCGTCTACACCGCGGCTCCCGCCGATCCGTATACTGGTACGATGGTTGGTCGCGGCGACGGACAGGCGGACGATACCAAATCCATTCAGGGAGCGATCGATCGCGCGGCGAAGGCGAGCGGTGGTATCGTCTTTCTACCCTCAGGTCGTTACCGGATTAGCCGGACCATATATATCTGGCCCGGCGTCCGGGTCTTCGGGACCGGGCCGACGCGCCCGGTTCTGGTTCTCAAAGATCACACACCAGGTTTCCAACGCGGCATCGCCCATATGGTGGTGTTCGCTGGCGCCCCGCGGCTGCCAATAGCGGTTCCGTTCCCGCCGCCCGGTTCGGTGCCGTTCGATTCCAAGATTCTCGACGGCCACCAGGGCACGTTTTTCTCCTCGATGAGCAATATCAACGTGGAGATTGGTGCGGGCAATTCCGCCGCCACGGCGATCCGCTTTCGCGTCGCCCAACATGCCATTCTCAGCCACATGGACATGCACCTTGGTTCCGGCTTCGCCGGTGTCTACCAGGGTGGAAATGTCGTGCGGGACGTCCATTTTCACGGCGGCCGTTATGGCCTCGTGACCGAAAAGACACCACCCGCGTGGCCCTTCCTGGTCATCGATTCGACGTTCGACGGCCAGCGCGCAGCCGCCATTCGCGAACATGAGACGGGACTCACTCTGGTCAATGTCGCGATGCGCGACGTGCCGGTCGGAATCGAGATCGACAAAGGCTACAGCGATCAGCTTTGGGGAAAAGACGTTCGCTTTGAACAGGTGCGTCAGGCCGCGATCGTTATCTCCCAGGAGAACATTGCGTTTACACAAATCGGCTTCGACAATGCGCTCGCTGCCGATACGCCGGTTTTCGCGCGCTTCCGCGACAGCGGACGGACCGTTGACGGCAAGGCAGGTGCCTATCGCGTCAAGTCGTTCAATTACGGTCTGGCGATTCCGGAAGTCGGGCAGGTCGGCAAGTACGAGACCCGCAGCGATATCGCGGCGATTGACGCCATGCCGGCTGAACGGGCGCCTGCGATCCGCGACCTGCCGTCCGTCGGCGATTGGGCGAATGTGCACGATCTCGGACTTGTCGGCGATGGCAAGACGGATAACACAGCGGCGCTCCAAAGGGCGATCGATACCCACCGTACGCTCTATTTTCCCGCCGGCATCTACAGCGTCGGCAATACCATCCGTCTGAAGCCGGACACGGTTCTCATCGGTCTGCATCCCTCGCTGACGCAGATCGTGCTAACCGAAGGCACGCCGGGCTTTCAAGGTATCGGCGAACCCAAGGCCATGATCCAGACCGCCGAGGGCGGCGATGCGATCGTCTCCGGTCTCGGACTGTTCGGCGGCGGCCTCAATCCGCGCGTCACGACGTTGCTGTGGATGGCGGGCGAGAAGTCGCTGCTCGACGACGTGCGCTTCTTCGGCCGCCCCGGTGGCGACGTCGACCACGCGATGGGCTTCCCGATCTTCAACAACAATCGCAGCGCCGATCCCGATACCGCGAAGCGCTGGGGCGGCACCTACCCGAGTCTTTGGGTCACCAAGAACGGCGGCGGCACCTTCAACGGTTTCTGGTGCCCTAATACCTTCGCCGAGGCAGGATTCTATATTTCGGATACAGCAACGCCAGGTCATGTCTACCAGGCTTCGATCGAACATCATCCCCGTACCGAGATCGTGATGTCGCGGGTGTCCAACTGGGAGCTGCTCGCGCCGCAGACCGAAGAGGAGTCTGGCGAAAGCCGTTCTGCCATTTCGTTCGAGATCCGCGATTCCATCAACATCCTGATCGCGAATTATCGCGCTTTCCGCGTGACGCGTACGTCCGGTCCGATGGTCGCCGCGGCGCAGCTCTACAATGTCCGCGATATCCGCTTCCGCAACGTGCATATGAACGCAGAGCACGGCTACACCGGGTGCAAGGACGGTGAATGCATAACGTATCTCAGGGCCAATAAGTATCCGTTCGAGAATTCCATTGAAGACGTCAGCCGCGGCACGATGGTGCGCGATCGCCAGTTCGCCATGCTGGACGTGACCAGCAAGCCGTCTGCGCCCCCGCCGGAAAACGCCAAGCTCAAGAAGGTAGCCGCCGGCTTCTCGGCGATCTCGGGCGGAGCGGTCGACGCCAAGGGCAATCTCTACTTCGCCGACCGCATCGCCCAGCGCATCTACCGCTGGTCGGAAGGCGAGGGGCTCAACATCCTCAGCGATCACACCCTCGATCCGGTCAATCTCGCCGTGGACAATTCCGGCAATGTCATGGTGGTGTCCTCGGCTGGACCCGAAGGCTCAGTGTTCAGCCTCGACGTCGGCGGTTCGCCCAAGGTGATCGCAGCAACACCGGTCGGGCCGAATGCACGGGCGGCCATCGCTATGCCAGGCAACTGGTGGTGCGATGGTCAGTTCAAGGATCAGTACGATCCGGCGAAGGACCACTTCACGACGCTGGCCGAGATGTTCGCGAAGGATGCAGCGTCCGCGCCGCGCAAAGAGTTCGTGTCGCCGGACGGAAGTCTGGTGCTGCCGGCCTATACCACGGTCGCGCAGGGCACGCCGGATTATCGCGGCTGGCGGTTCTCGCATTCGCTCGACGCCTACGGCCTCAATGTGGCTCGTGCGGGCGAGCGGATTTACGTCGCCAACTCGTCGGAAGGACGAACCTATAGCGGCAAACTCGGCAAGGGCGGCACGCTCACCGATCTGAAAAAATTCGTCGACCGCGGCGGCGAAAGCGTCACCCATGATGCGGCCGGCCGGGTCTATCTGGCGAACGGTCAGGTCTACGTCTACGCGCCCGACGGCCGCGAGTTGGGACGCGTCGACGTGCCGGATCGGCCGCTTCAAGTGGTGGTCGGCGGGGCCAATCGGCAGACGTTATATATCCTCACGAACCGCGCCCTCTATTCGATCGGCTTGGTCGACGTGGCCAAATGAAAGCGTCAGACATGTGAGGCGCTGATTATATTTCGGCGAAAGTTTTGTTTTACATCGACAGATCCGCGTGAAGACGGATCGCCAGAGGGAGATACGAAGAAATGCCGGGGACGCAGTATCCCTAAGCGCAGATGCATCGCATCGCGTATAGCAAGCTTTCGGCGAGAGATATCGAGAGCAAGTTGAGCAAAGTTGTGTCCGGCGGGCCGACAAGTGCCTCTCCGCTTTCAGATGTCTTCGCTGGCAAATCGCTCAATATTGCCACCGACAAGGGCCTCAAGCTCAGCTACAGCTTCCGCGGCAATAGCCGCCTAACGGTGTCCGAGAATGGCGGCGCGACGGTGGAGGCCGGTTACGGCGCCCAGGCGCTCGGCCGCGTGGCGGTGTTCTCGCATCTCATCCCTGGCACGCAGCGCGGCTACGCCGTGATCGTCGACCAGAAAACCGATCTCGTCACGGTTTTCGAACTGTGGTTCAGCGGCTATGAGGACAAACGCGAGGTCCAGCGCGAAATCTATCACGGCTATGTCGAGAAATCCGGTAAGAAGCCGGCCGAAGCGCGCCACATCGCGACCAACCGGATGGAAGGCCACGGCTATCACTGGACGCAGGATAACGGCATCGAGACGCTGGACCTCTATCCCTCGGCCGCCTATTCGCTGTGGGTGGAGATGTCCCGTCTTGGCGGTGAACTTGGGTATTGCGCGCCTTCCGACTACATCAAGATCGATACCGAATATTTCATCTATACCCGGACCGAATGCGAATTTTCGGGCATTTTTACGCTCTATGTGATCGATCTGAATCATATCGAGCAGGCCGGCTTGCGGCTCGGGTTCAATGCCGAAGATGCGCTGGAATACTATGTGTTCCGCGGCAAGGGCGAATGGGTTGGCCAGATTGCCCACTTCGAGAAGTTCGGCGACGTCAAAGGCGATGTGGTGCCGCCGCGGGCCGAGGACGGCAAGCCGCTCGCCAAGGGCGCCCGCGCCGTCTACCGACCGCTGAAGACGTGGGAAATCATGTCCAAATCGGAAGTGGCCGCCGCGCGCAAGACGGCCTTTATTATGCATACCGACATGGCCGGTAACGGCGATCCAATCACGGACTATCTCGTCGGCAAGAGTTTCACGCTACGCTACGACAACGCGCCGGCGATGGAATACCGCATCGACGAACGCGAGACCCTGCATTGGCGCAAAGAGGGCAGCAAGCGCTGGATCAAGACGCGCTACCACGCGTGGGAATCGACACCCGGCGTGATCCTGTTCGGCCACTTGCTGGAAGGCGAGCCCAACCACGACGGCCATTCGATTTGCGTCGATTTCGACCAGGGGCTCGTCACCTGCTACAACGGCTTCTTCAACACGCCGTATTTCGCCAATGAATCCGGTGCCAAGACGTTGTTCGGTGTTGTCGAGATGGAGGGAATCATTCCGCCGGCGTACCGGCGCCATCACTTCACCGACGAATTGGTCGGCCATGCGATCAGCTGGGAGTATTCGCCCGGTCTCACATCGATGCACGTCTATACCACGCCGTATTCTGCGTCGTGGGTGATCTTCACGGAGAGCGGCGCCGGTGGCATGCAGTGGAGCGGCTCCGCAGCCTACGTCAAAATCCGCGAAGGCCTGTATTTCGCCTATTGGCTTGAAGAGGCGTGCAACGGCGCGCTCGGCACCATTCTTGTCAATCTGAACACCATGCACGATGCCGGCATTGGCCTCATGTGCGACAAGAACGACGGGATCAAGATGGACCCGGTCGGTGCCTTGGGCCGCCACGTTGGCCATTACGACATCGCGCGCTTTTTCCAGGTGAACCGGTCGGGGAGGACGGCATGACCAAGAACGATATGTCGAGCCGGCGCTACTTTCTGAAGGCTGGGGCCATGCTCGCCGCGCCGTTGGCAGCGATGTCCGGTGCGGCGCTCGCAAGCGACGGTTCCAAAGCCCGTTTGGCGCAGCTCGAGGACGAGCGTGCCCTTCGCGATCTACATCAAACCTGGATGCGCAACGCCAATGCAGAGACGATGCTCCGTAGGGGACTGCCGCGGTTGAATCCCGATGCCGTGGCGGTCGGGGACAAAATCCGCAGCATTATGGCGAACCAGGTGGGGCCGACGGACGAAATCGAGATTGCTGCCGGCGGGAAACGTGCAACCGGAAGGTTCCATTGCGCGGTCGAACTTGAGACACCTATCGCGCCGACATGTACGTTGGCGCGGATGGCACATCTGCAGGGTGGTGGTTTTGTTCGCCGGACCGAAGCGCGCGTTCTGACGATCGATTACGTCAAAGCCGACGGCGTTTGGTCCATCGTGCTGGCAAAGCTCGCAACCACGCTGGTCTAGCGGCAGCGAATAGCGTGGTGTTACCGGCAGCCTTCGCGGGGGCCATGGCAGACTCTGTTATATCTCTTCCGGGTTGATCAGGATGGCGCGGAAGTCGTTGACGTTGGTGAGCGTTGGGCCGGTCACGACCGCGTCGCCCAGGGCGCCGAAGAACCCGTGACCATCATTGTTGGCCAGCGCGTCGTGCGGACGGATGCCGGCGTGTTCGGCGCGTGCCAGTGTATCGGGTGCCAGAACCGCACCGGCGATTTCTTCGAGGCCGTCGACGCCGTCTGTATCGCCCGCCAACGCCCAAATGCCGGGACGTCCGCCAAGCGCGATACCAAGAGATAGCAGAAATTCGACGTTGCGCCCGCCGCGACCAGCCCCGCGCACCGTGACGGTCGTCTCGCCGCCGGACAAGAGCACGCACGGCGCCATGAACGGCTGATAGCGCGTGGCCACTTGTCGTGCGATACCGGCCATCACCTTGCCAACATCGCGCGCCTCGCCCTCGATGGCATCGCCGAGGATGTGCACGGGCAGGCCTTCGCCCCGCGCAACTTCGGCTGCGGCTTCGAGCGCCATTTGCGGCGCGGCGATGATCCTGGTTTCGGCGTTCGCCAGGCGCGGATCGCCGGGTTTCACGGATTCCGCCTCCGTACGGTCAAGCGCGGCCCGGACGGCCGGCGGCAGTTCGATACCGTAACGGCGAACGATGGCGAGCGCATCGGCGCGGGTTGTGGAATCGGCGACCGTGGGGCCCGAGGCAATGTCGGCCGGATTGTCGCTGGGCACATCGGATATCAAGAGCGTCAGGATTTGCGCCGGATAGGCCGCTGCAGCCAGCCGTCCGCCTTTGATGGCCGACAGGTGCCGGCGCACGGTGTTCATTTCTGTGATGCTGGCGCCGGACGCCAAGAGCGCGCGGTTCACTTGCTGCTTGTCTTGCAAGGTAAGGCCGTCAAGCGGCAGCGGCAGCAAGGCCGAACCGCCGCCGGAGATCAGGCAAAGCACGGTATCATCGGGTCCGGCGGACTGGGCGAGAGCGAGAATGCGCTTCGCCGCGTCGAGCCCTGCGGCATCGGGCACCGGATGGGCCGCCTCGACGATTTCGATCCGGGAACAGGGAACGGCGTAACCATATCGTGTCACCACCAGGCCTTCGAGCGGACCCTGCCAATGGTCCTCCACCGCGCGCGCCATCGCCGCCGAGGCCTTGCCCGCACCGATGACGATGAAACGGCCTTTGGGCGGCGGCGGCAGATGCGAGGGCACGCACAAACTAGGCTGTGCCGCGGCGATGGCGGCATCGAACATAGCGCGAAGAATTTGACGAGGCACGGTCATAAGGTAGTTCCCTCAACGATCCGGCAAGTGTGATAGCGAAGTATACGAACATTCAGTAGGAAGCATTGATGCGACCGAATTGCCTGAGCACATAGTCACGGCCAGGCGCAACATCTCAACTCTTTCGTGCGGTGATGTACCGAACTTATCAGGCCGTCCTGTTGCCGTGAATGGATGGTACAAACATCTGTAAATTAGTCTTTTTTTGGGCACGCCGCATATGCGCATCGACGTTGGTCTAGGTTCATGGGCTGCGAGGTAGTGCTACACAACCTTGGTGTTCGGAACGGATTGTTTGCCCAAACGATATTGTCGCAATTGTGTGTCGGAAAATGCGTTGGGGCGGAGCCGCACGGCCCGAAATAAATGGAAAAAATTTGCGACCGTCATGGTTCACGAATGATGCGTACCTTCGGCCAACAAGATGTGCGCGTTCGGTTCGCTTCGATGAAGGCGACAAAAAGCACGGTCGTCACGGCTGTTGGCGTCTCGTATATCCCGGCTGTCCCGGTATACGATATCTGCGTTTGTTCGAGAGACAGCCTCATACAAGGCCGAGGTTTGGAGCAGTCCCTCCGCACTAACTGCCACATTGAAAGCGTGTCGAGTGCGCCATTCGGAGAGTGAGGTTCAGATGAAACAAGGATCGAGAAAACTGCATGGGAGGAACGCGAATGGCAAAGCCTAACGAAATCCGGAGGATTGCAAAAATCGCGTGCGACCTCAGAGCCGACGTCGTCCAGATGATCGGTGTCGGCAAGGTAGGCCATATCGGCGGTTCGTGTTCGCTCGCCGAAATTGCGGCGTCCTTGTACTTCTCGAAAATGAACTTCGATCCCAAGGACTACACCAACAAGGACCGCGATCGCTTCCTGCTCTCCAAGGGACACACGGTTCCGATCCAGTACGCGTCGCTCATCGAGCTTGGCATCATTCCGCGCGAGGATATCACTGGCCTCAAGACGCTTAAGGGCAAGCCGCAGGGCCACCCCGACATGAAGACCCCCGGCATGGAAGCCGTCACCGGCTCGCTCGGCCAGGGGCTTTCGATCGGCGTCGGCATGGCGCTCGCGCTGCGTTACGCCAAGAGTCCGGCGCACGTGTACGTCGTCATGGGCGACGGTGAAATCGCCGAAGGCCAGATCTGGGAAGCCGCGATGGCGGCGGCCCGCTACAAGCTGGATTCGGTCACCGGCATCGTCGATCGCAACCACTTCCAGGCGACCGGTGCGACCAAAGACATCTTCGACATTCCCAATCTCGAAGCCAAGTGGCGGGCGTTCGGATGGAATGTCCTCAGCGTCGAGGGTCACGACGTCGGCGCGATTCTCGATGCGCTCGACACGGCCACGGCGACCAAGGGCGTTCCCACCGTGCTGATCGCAGAGACGGTCAAGGGCAAGGGCATTTCCTTCGCCGAAAACACCTCCGCGTTCCACAACGCCTCGCTCACCAAGCCACAATACGATCAGGCGCTTGCCGAAATCGCGGAAGCCAAGAGGAATCTGCAATGACCGCGGCAAATTTGAGAACTGCCTATGGCGAAAGCCTTGTCCGACTGGGCCGCAAAGACTGGCGCGTCATGGCTCTAGAGGCCGACCTCGGCAAATCCACCCAGTCGGTGATGTTCCAGGCCGAGTTCCCCGACCGCTATTTCCAAATGGGAATCGCGGAACAGGACATGACGTCCACGGCCGCCGGCATGGCGCTCGCCGGGATGATCCCGTTCGTCCACTCCTTTGCCGTCTTTGCTACCGGTCGCGCCTATGATCAGTTGCGTAATTCGATCTGCATTCCGAACCTCAACGTCCGGATCTGCGGCTCCAGCGCCGGTCTGTCCGATTTCGGCGACGGCAAGACCCATCAGAGCATCGAAGACGTCGCGCTGATGCGGGCGATCCCGAACATGGCTGTGATCTGTCCGGCCGATTCCATCGAATGCGAAAAGATGATGGACGCGCTGCTCGACTGGAAAGGCCCCGTCTACATCCGCATCAACCGCAATGATCTGCCGTTTGTGACACCGGTCGATGAGCCTTACCACATCGGCAAGGTCACCAAGATCCGCGACGGCAAACACGTCGCGATCTTCGGCGCCGGCATTATGGTGTCGAAGGCGCTTGAAGCGGCGGTTGAGTTGGAGAAGGACGGCATTTCGGTGCGGGTGATCAACGTCTCGACCCTGAAGCCGCTCGACCGCGAGGCGATCGTCCGTTACGCGGCCGGTGTCGATGCCATCGTTACGGCCGAGGAGCATTCGCTGATTGGCGGTCTCGGATCCGCGGTGATGGAGGCGCTGCGCAGCGTCAGCCATGCGCCGGTGGAATTCGTCGGTGTTCCCGACACGTTCGGCATGTCGGCCGAAGGTTATGACGGCCTGATGGCGCGCTATGGCCTGACGTCAGCGGCGATTGCAGCAACCGCCAAGACACTTTTAAAAGGAAAGTGACATGAATATCGGCTTTGTCGGCCTGGGCATTATGGGCAAGCCCATGGCGAAGAACCTTTTGAAGGCGGGTTATAGCCTCGTCGTTTATGACGTCGTGGCGGCGCCTGTGGCCGAACTGGTGAAGGCGGGCGCGACGGCGGGCACTTCGCCCAAGGACGTGGCTTCGAAGAGTGAACTCATCATCACGATGCTGCCGAACTCACCGCATGTGAAGACGGCGGTGCTGGGCGAAAACGGCGTCATCGAAGGCGCCAAGCTCGGTTCGATTGTTGTCGACATGAGCTCGATTGCCCCGCTTGCCAGCCGCGAACTCTACGAAGCGCTGGCGAAGAAGGGCATCGAGATGATCGATGCGCCGGTCTCCGGTGGTGAGCCCAAGGCGATCGACGGCACGTTGTCGGTGATGGTCGGCGGCAAGCAAGCCGTTTTCGACAAGGTCAAAGACGTCCTTTCGAAGATGGCGGGCAGCGTCGTGTTGTGCGGCGATATCGGTGCCGGTAACGTCACCAAGCTGGCCAACCAGATGATCGTCGCCCTCAACATTGCGGCGATGTCGGAAGCCTTTGTGTTGGCGACTAAAGCCGGTGTCGATCCCGAGAAGGTCTTCAACGCCATCAAAGGCGGCCTTGCCGGTTCGACGGTGCTGAACGCCAAGGCGCCGATGGTGCTGGAAGGCAATTACAAGCCTGGCTTCCGAATCGAACTGCACATCAAGGATCTGCAGAACGCTCTCGATACGGCGCACGGCACTGGCACGCCGGTGCCGCTGACCAGTGCGGTGATGGAGTTCATGCAGGCTATGAAGGTCGACGGCAAAGCCGGCGAAGACCATGGTGGCTTGATCCAATTCTATGAAAAGCTGGCCGGCATCAAGGTTCGCAAAGGGGGCTTAAAGTGAGCGGTCGTCTTGCAGACAAGGTTGCCCTGATCACCGGCGCTGCTGGTGGTCTCGGCGCTGCAATCGCCAAGCGCTACCGTGAGGAAGGCGCGACGGTGTTCATTGCCGACGTGACGAAAGAGCAGGGCGAGGCCACCGCGGCCTCGCTCGGCGCCGTGTTTGTGCTCCTCGACGTGACCTCGGAAGAGGCCTGGAAGGGCGCGATTGCGGCCGTCATCGCCAAAGCGGGCCGCCTCGATATCCTGATCAACAACGCAGGCATCAATGTTCGCAAGAACATCGAAGAAATGCCGATCGAGTCGTTCGAGGCGATGTTGGCGGTCAACGTGAAGGGGCCATTCATCGGCATCAAGCACGCGTTGCCGGTGATGCGCAAAGCGGGCGGCGGCGTCATCCTCAACATGTCGTCGGTGTGCGGCCTGATCGGCCACGCCTATACCAACGAGACCTACACCACCACCAAGGGCGCCCTGACGCTGCTCACCAAGTCGATCGCGGTGCGCTACGGCAAGGACAACATCCGCTGCAACTCGATCCATCCTTCGACGGTGGAGACCGCTTTCGTACGCGAGATGCTGAAGGATCCCCAGCGCCGGGCCGAACGTCTCGGCGAAATTCCGATGGGACATCTGGCCACCGCGGCCGACGTCGCCAACGCGGCAGTGTATCTTGCCAGCGATGAAGCTGCCTTCATCAATGGCGTGGCGCTTGCCGTCGATGGTGGCGCCACCGCCGACTAGAAGGTTTTTCTCTGTGGTGAGAACAAGCGGGTCCGGTTAGGGCCCGCTTTTCTTTTGCGGCAGGATTTGAGTGTGAAGCGACGTGCTATCGAGGACGAGTCATTTTCACATCTCGCCATAGGCAAGGCCCATATCGCCGTGTTCGCCGAGCGTCAGACGGCCAACTATCTTGCCATCTCACCCCACGAAGAGCGCCCTGTTCAGGGCTGATCTATTGCAGTGGCCTCTAGGATCACTTCGAGGCCAAGAGCCTTGAGCACTGCGAGCGCCTTGCCGATCTGGGCGGTCGGCTTGCCGGCTTCCAGATCAACGATGAAGCGCACGCCGACCTTTGCGGCGGCGGCCAATTGATCCTGACGCAGGCCTTGCTGATGGCGGGCGGCGCGAATAGCAGTTCCGAGGTCTTTTGGCGTCATGGCGAATTTCCCGAGCGGGAATATTGACGGGTTTTGGCCGTTTGTCGAGGCCAATTTTACCGAGCGGGAATGTCGATCATCACCCGGTGCCCGAAGCGGTGTTCCCCGTCTCTCGCTTTTCTCCGCCCAGCCCGCATTTCGAGATGTTCGAGCCCGCCATCGGATACGGACGTCCGGGCGACTGACCGGGCAGCGATAACGGGTTCAATGGCTTGGTGTGTGTCCAACACGTCGATGTGCGTTTTTTCGCTGAAAATGCAAGTAAGACGCACTGACGTTAATATGTCGAAGTTTTAGAAGAGTGCGAACGAAGCTAAAAGGGGTGATTATGCGCTGCATTGGGTTTGACACTGCTTCATCCGGGCAAAGAGACGTCGCTGCCGTTCGTTCCTCCTTGAAGGCTTCAACCGCAATACTTCTATTGAGCAAGACGCTTGGCCGTATTTTTCCGGTGCTGTGCCTGTCCGCAGTCTGTCAGGCTGGATTTGCCCAATCGGTTGCTCCTGGAACGGCGTTGAAGGAAACCGTCGTGGTTTCGGCGACGCGCGAAGAGGTGTCCTCCAGCGCTACGCTCGCAGCGCTTCCTGGTGGCGTTTCCGTAGTGACGGCGGATGATGCTGTGTCGGCGGGCAGTCCGACGCTTGCCTCTGCGCTTGGGAACGCCCCGGGGGTGATTGTCCGGCAATTCTTCGGCGGTAACGATCAGCCGCGGTTGCAGATTCGCGGTTCGGGCCTGCAACAGAGCCCGGTCGAACGCGGGGTTCTCATCCTCCTCAACGGTCTGCCGATCAATCGCGCCGACGGCTCCTACACGGTCGGTCTTGCGGATCCGCAGATGGCCAGCAGCATCGAGGTTTATCGCGGCTACATGTCCAACCGGCTTGGCGCCACGGTGCTTGGCGGGGCGCTGAATTTCCTTTCGCCGACCGGCGCAGCGGCGCCGGGCATGAAGGTCGTGGCGAGTGGCGGCAGTTTTGGCCAGGCGAATATTTACGGGCAGGTCGGCGGGGCCGGCGACGGTGTCGACGGGCTGCTGCAAGTCGATTTCCAGCGCCGCGACGGCTTTCGCGACTACAACGATTCAAATCGCATTGCCGTGAACGGCAACGTCGGCATCGATTGGGCGAACAACGTGACGACGCGCTTCTTTGCCGGCTACACCGATCTCGGCTTCGAGGTCGCCGGGCCTCTGACCAAGGACGGCATGAAGGCGGACCCGAGACAATCCTTCACTGGTCCCACGGTGACCGCGTCCGGCGCCGCGATCAATCCCGGCCCGAACGTCGTGCGCGACACACCGCGCCGCGACACCGCGCAATATCAGATCGGCACCCGAACGACGGCCGTGTATGGTCCTCATTTCTTCGATCTGATCGGCGGTTACACCTATACCGAAGATACGTTCCGCTTTCCCATCACGTCCGGTGTGCGGGTCACTAACGGCGGGGATGGTATCGGTGTGGTTCGCTATGCTTACAAGCCTGACGACAATGCGCTGCTTCCCCTGTTCGAGGGGGCGGCGCAATATGCGGCGGGCTCGGCGGATCGGACCTACTTTCTCAATCGGTCCGGCAAGAAAGGCGCGGAGTTCGGCGCCAACGATCTCGATGCCGAAACCTTCTCTCTAGATGCCGGGTTGAATATTCCGCTGATGCAAGGGCTGATCCTGTCGCCGACGATTGTCTATGCGCATGCAATGCGCGACAACGACGATGTTTATCGCGCGGCAACCCGGCCGACGATCGCTTACAAACCCGCCAGTCCGACGTCAGCGTTGCCGGATGGCGCCGTCCCGGCCGTCAGCACCAGTTATGCCCGCTCCTATGAAGGCTGGTCGCCGAGCTTGGCACTGACCTATCATTTCGGGGAAGGCCAGACGGTCTTCGTCGCAGGCAGCCGCAGTTTCGAACCGCCGACCCATGAAGATTTGCTGGCAACCTACAACGGCACGCCCAACAGCAGTCCGGGCCGGCCAACTCCGACCAGCCCCACGCTGGCGGCGGCGGCTTTCGTGACCCCCGATCTGAAGGCCCAGACGGCGACCACGGTTCAAGGTGGCTGGCGGGGACGTAGCGACGATTTGAACTGGGATGTCGTCTCCTATTATTCCTGGGTCAACGACGAACTGCTCAGTCTGCGCGATGCCTCCGGCGCGTCGATCGGTGCGATAAATGCCGATAAGACGCGCCATTTTGGCATCGAACTGGGGGTGGGAGCCGATTTGACCGACGATTTGGCCGGCCGCATCACCTATACCTATCAGGATTTCCGCTTTTCGAACGATCCCACCCGGAAGAATAACCTTCTTGCCGGTGCGCCGCCGCACCTTCTCAACGGGACGCTGTCATACCGGCTGCTGCCGGATTGGTCCGTTCAGGCCTCGGTCTCGTGGTCGATCGAGAAGGTGGCGGTCGACAATATGAACACCCTGTTCTCTGATCCGTATGCCATTTTCGGCCTGCGCACGGAATACAAGATCAACGATATGCTTTCGGTCTTCGGCGAGGTTCAAAACCTGTTCGACAAGACCTATGCCTCATCGACTCTTATCACCGACACCGCCAGAGCCGATCAGGCCGCCTTCCAACCTGGTGATGGCCGGGCGTTTTACGCCGGCATTAAGGTCGCGTTCTAGTCATCGATTCCACGAACCGATGAAAGCTCTCGTTGCATCCAAGACGGAATGGAGTTGACGGTGTTGAACAGGCGCAAGTTTCTGATCACGGGCAGTTCGGCACTCGTCGCCGGATCTGGCGCGGCAATGGCGGCGGAGACGCTGACGCTGTGGGGGCCGGCCGCGGTGCCTTCCGTCGTCCTCGCGCACGCCATCGCCAGCGGTTCGCTCAATAAGCTGGGCGTTCCGGTCGCCTTCAAAGCCTGGCGGACGCAGGACGATTTGCAGGCCGGATTGAGTTCGGGAGGCATGCAGGCGGTCATCGTTCCCACGCATGTGGCGTCAAATTTCTACAATCGGGGGCTTGGCGTCCTTTTGGTGAACGTGCTGACGCGAGGCCTTTTGTACGTCATTGCGGGCGAAGACTGTCACCGGCTTGCCGATTTGGTCGGTAAGAACCTGATTGTTCCCTTTCATAACAACATGTCCGATTTCGTGTTGCGCAGTCTGTTAAAACGGGCTGGCTTACAGATCGGAAAGGACATCCAGCTGACCTATGTCGGTTCGCCACTGGAGGCGGCTCAGATGTTATTGTCGGGTCGCGCGGAGGCGGCGTTGTTGGATGAGCCCGCGATCAGTACCGCCATTCTGCGGTCGAAATCCGGCGACCGGCGTCTGATACGCGCGATCGATTGCCGGGCGGAATGGACGCGTCTTATGGGCGGGAATGGCATCCTGCCGCTGGCCGGGATGGCGGTCACGCGGACGTTCGTCGAGAAATACGGTCACAACGGGTTGGTGGTCTTGCAGGAGGCGTTGCATGCCGCCGCCGATGACGTTTCGGCGCATCCATCCCAGATATCCTTGTCTCAGTTTCCGGACCTCGGCATCCTTGCGCCGGTGCTTGCGGAGGCGGTGCCTCATAGTAATCTCTGCGCCTTGAAGGCGTCCTCGGTTCGGCGTGAGGTGGAGAAATCTTTCTCGGTTATTGCCGCGGAAGATACGCGCATTATCGGCGGTAAACTTCCGGATGGCGGATTTTACGCGTTATGACCGCGATGTCGGTCTCGTTATTGTGAAAATGAGATAGCATGCCTCGTCTCGGTTGGTTGGGAAGATATCTTTGGGGCGGATGGGCCAGTGCAACGGGCATTTTCTGCCTGTTCGCGCTCTGGCAGTTCGGCAGCGAAGTCTACGGCGGTTTTGTGTTGCCGACGCCGCTGCGCACTTTTGCAGAGATTGCAACAATTGTGCAGGGACCGGTCTTTCGCGATGTCGCGGCGCAAACCTGCATGCGCACCTTTCTGGGATTTGCGCTTGCCGCCGGTCTCGGCGGGCTCGCAGGAGCGGTCGCCGGCTATTCCGTTGCCGCGATGAGATTGCTCAAACCGGTGGTGGCGGTCATTCTGAGTGTTCCGCAGATTTCGTGGATCATCCTGGTCATGATCTGGTTTGGCGCCACCGGGACGACACCGGTCATAACCGTGACGGTCGCGGCTTTGCCGATTTCCTTTGCCGGTGCACTTGAGGGGGTGGCGACGCGCGACCGTTCGCTCGATGCCATGGCGCGCGTTTACGGTGTCGGGCCGCTTCGCCGTTTTGCCACCATCACCGTGCCGCATCTGCTTTCTTATCTCTTTCCGGCGTGGACGATTACGGCCGGCACTGCCTGGAAAGTCGCGGTCATGGCGGAGCTTCTGGCCAATGCCGGCGGCATCGGCGGCGAACTCGCTACCGCCCGCACCATGTTCGATATTCCGCAAGTGACCGCTTGGACGGTGATCGTGGCGACGTTCGCGCTCATCACCGATTACGGCATTCTCCACCCGTTGCGCGAAAGTCTCGAAAGCTGGCGTCGCGCCGGACAGCCCCGGGATGCCGCGCCATGAAGCTGTCGCTCGAAGGAATCGGTCATGGGTTTCTCGGCCGCCCGCTGTTGGAAGATGTCAGTCTCATCCTGAACGATGGCGAAATTGTTTCCCTGGTTGGACCTTCCGGGTGCGGCAAGACCACGTTGCTGGCGATCGCCGTGGGTTTGATCGATCCGTTGCGGGGGCGCGTGCGGCGTCTCTACAACCGCCATGCGATGGTCTTTCAGGAGCCGCGCCTGCTGCCGTGGCTCAGTGCGCGCGACAATATCGCTTACGGCTTGGTTCCACGCGGCCTGTCGCGTCTGCGGTGCCGCGACGTCGCCGCCGCCAAAGCGCGTGCCGTCGGTCTCGGCCAAATGGATTGGAACAAATATCCGGCGGAACTGTCGGGCGGAATGCGTCAGCGTGTTGCCATCGCCCGTGCCCTAGCGGTGCAGCCCGACATTATGTATCTCGACGAACCATTTTCGTCCCTCGACGTCGGATTGAAGCGGATATTGCAGGATCTTGTGGTGCGCATGGCGCGCGAAGAAGGATTCTCCGGCCTGTTCGTCACCCATGACCTGGTTGAGGCGGTTCGTGTGGCCGACCGGATTGCCGTTCTGTCGAGCCGCCATCGCGGCATCGTCGAAGTGCGCACGGTTCCCGGGCGTCCCGGCGAACGCGACGAACGCATGGTATTCGATCTGGTCGAACGATGGTCTCGGGATGCCGTGTTTGCGGAGCTGTTCGATGGCGAAGGGCGGTGCCTGTGATGGATGTCCTTCGCAGCAACTGGAGAAATCTGTTGGCCGGCGGCGAACGGCTGTTTTTCCCTGCCGCCGCCGTCCATGCGATGATCGGGCCATTGCTGTTGGCCTGCCTCTATGGACTTCAACTGCCATTTGCACGGTCGGTCCCGTTGGGGCAGTGGCAGCTCCACGAAATGATCTTCGGCACTTTTGCGGCCGCGTTAGGCGGTGCGCTGACGTCGGCCGTTGCTGAAGGGACCGGCACCAGGCCCAATCGAGGCAAGGCTTTGTTGCTACTGCTGGCGTTATGGCTGGCTGGGCGATTGGCCGGCATCGTGGGCGCCGACATCGCTATCGTGTTTTCCACCGCAACCGACCTGACATACCTCTCCTTGCTTGGCTGGTTTGTGCTTCGGCCGATGCTGGCGCGGCGATCGGGCAGACACTTATTTTCTCTTGTCTGGATCGTATTGCTTGGCGCAGCGGAAGCCGCTGTTTGCGCCGCTTGGATCACGAAGGATTTCGAACTCTCGGCGCGGCTTTTACAAACTGCGTTGCTGATCTTTGTGATTGGTTTGGCATCTGTATACGGACGAATCAATGTTGCCGTGCTGAACCTTGCGCTTGATCCTTCCGGCGAAACCTCGCCCTATCGGCCGCATCCCGGTCGGCAGAATTTGGCTTCCGTCATGACCGCGCTATATGCGCTGGTGGCTCTGGCCTTTCCAAGATCCCAGGCGCCCGCCTTTCTCGCCATTGCCGCCGGATGCGCGTTCATGGATCGTCTCGCGGAATGGTTCATCGGTCGCATTTTTCTCAAGAGTCCTGTGTTCGCCCTTGCTATGGCAAATTGTCTTGCCGGTGTGGGGCTGATCGTCATCGGCTTGGCAGGTTTGGGTATGTCCTTTTCCGCTGGCGTCGGCGTACATATTCTCGGCTTGGGCGGCGTGGGGCTTGCCGTCATTGCGGTTTTCAGTCTTACCGGCCTCGGTCACACCGGCCGGCCGCTGGAATTGCCGTGGCAGGCGCGCGTGGCAATCGCTTTGACGATGACTGCGTGCTTCGTGAGCGTTTTGCCCGCGCAGAACATCTTCACGAGCTTGCTCGGACTGCATTACGAGCTTTCTGCGTTTATTTGGGCGGCAGCTTATGCGGTGTGGCTGTCGAAATATCTTCGGCTCCTGCTGGAACCTCCGGCCCCATCCGATTTGTTCTCTCGGCAAGAGTTGTAACCAAAGGTCGGACAGATACGGTTACGTCTTTCTGCTCTGGCAGCGTTGCTTACGGCATTACGCTGGCGCGCTGCTATCCGAACTCTTTCGTTTTCTGCGCCAGCTGGGGGATATCCGGCTGCCTCGCGTTATGTAAGCTAGGCCGTGATTGTCAGCGCATGTCAGCTATCAGTTGATGCGGCACAATTCTTTGAAAGGAATGGCACACGGCGGGAGTTCATTTTTTTTGTAATTTTTGCCATCGCTTGGGGAATTTCCGACATCCGTGCCCATGAAAAACCATTCTTTCACCTTCAAAGATGCCGTCCCCCTATTATAGTCATTTCGATAGATATGGGAGCTTTGGCATGTCCGAACACCTGAAGAACCGCGTCGCGCTGGTCACCGGCGGCTCGCGTGGCATTGGCAAGGCGATCGCTTTGGCGCTCGCCAGTGAGGGCGTCGCGGTTGCGGTGAATTATCGTGAACGCGGCCAAGAGGCGGCCTCTGTGGTCGAAACGATCCATCGCAGCGGCGGCCGCGCGGTTGCTGTTGCTGCCGATGTTTCGCTCGCCAGTGACGTCCATCGCCTGGTGTCTGACGTCGAACGGCAGCTTGACCCTATCGATATTCTGGTCAACAACGCCGGCATGGCGGCGTCGCGAGGCCTCGACGATATCACCGAGGAGGATTTCGATCGCATGATCGCCGTCAATTTGAAATCCGCCTTTCTCTGCACGCAAGCTGTCCTGCCTGGCATGCGAACGCGGCGTTGGGGCCGGATCGTCAACATTTCTTCTATCGCGGCGCGGGCCGCAGGCGGGATCAGCGTCGTCTACAACGCCTCCAAGGCCGGCCTCGAAGGCTTGACGCGAGGCTATGCTGCACGCCTTGCGCCGGAAGGCGTGACGGTCAACGCTGTGGCGCCGGGCTTAACCGATACGGAGATGGGTAAGCCGCTGATCGAGGCGGGTGTCGTCGCCCGCATCCCGGTTGGCCGCCCCGGGACGGGCGAGGAGATCGCGCAAGCCGTCCTGCTGCTGGTCCGAGACGCCTTTATCACCGGCCAGACACTCGCGGTGAACGGCGGCGTGTTATTCGTGTAAGCAGCGTATGCTCCGGCGTTGTTGAGAAGGCTTCCATACTTCGGCCGCCAGGACTTGCCGTTCCGAGGGCGCGCTCCGTCGTGTCGTTTGAATCGCCATGTGGCTTCGAGTTTCTTTGCGCGCCAATGTTTCGCTAGTACTGGATCATGCCGCTGCCTCATTTCACACTGCCCGACCTGCCGATAGCGGAATGCCTGCCGCGCCTCGTTGCCGTGCTTGGGGGTGAGCCTAATGCCGTGCTCGTCGCACCTCCCGGCGCGGGCAAGACGACCTGCGTGCCGCTTGCGCTCCTCAGTTCAGCGCCGATAGCTGAGGGCCGCATCCTGATGCTCGAACCGCGCCGGCTGGCGGCGCGCGCCGCAGCGAGCCGCATGGCTAGTCTGATCGGCGAGACGGTGGGCCAGACGGTCGGCTTTCGCACCCGCCTCGAAAGTGCCGTGTCCGCCGCCACCCGCATCGAAGTGGTGACAACCGGCTTGCTTGTCCGCCGCCTGCTCGGTGATCCCGGTTTGGAGGGTGTTGCCGCCGTTATCCTCGACGAAATCCATGAACGGTCCCTGGACGCCGATCTGGCGCTGGCGCTGTGCCTGGATGCGCAGGCGATGCTGCGGCCGGATTTGCGGTTGCTCGCGATGTCCGCAACGCTCGACGGGGCGCGTCTCTCTGCGATCATGTCCGCGCCCATCGTCGAAAGCGCCGGGCGGATGTATCCGGTCGAGGTTCGCCATGCGGCGCGCGATCTTGCCAACCTGCGCGATCTGCCGGCGGTGATGGCCCGCGCCATTCGTACGGCTCTCTCAGAAGCGCCGGGCGATATCCTCGCCTTCCTGCCGGGCATGGCGGAAATCCGCCGCACCGAATCCGCCCTCGAAGGGATCGAGGCGTTGGTGCTGCCGCTGCATGGCGATCTGCCACCGGCAGCGCAGGACCTAGCACTGCGGTCCGCGCAAACCCGTCGCGTCGTGCTGGCCACGGCGATTGCCGAAACCTCGCTCACCGTGCCGGGGGTGCGGATCATCATCGACGGCGGCTTTCGCCGCGCCCCGCGTTTTGATCCGGCGAGCGGTCTGACAAGATTGGTGACAGAGCGTGTCAGCCGCGCGGTGGCCGATCAGCGCTCCGGCCGCGCCGGGCGTGAGGCGCCCGGCATCGCCATCCGGCTTT
>JAATGK010000072.1 GCA_015654715.1 Alphaproteobacteria bacterium | reverse complement strand
GGACATCTTCGCGTTCTGCAATCCATTTTTGGAAGTCCTCGACGACATCGACGGCCTTCTGACCGAGAACCGGATCTTCAAGCAGCGGAACGTCGATATCGGCGTTGTCTCGCTGGATGAGGCATTCGCTTTGGGCTTCTCCGGCGTGATGGTGCGCGGTTCCGGTGCCGCCTGGGACCTGCGCAAATCCCAGCCCTATGAATGCTATGCCGAACTCGACTTCGATATCCCGATCGGCAAGAACGGCGACTGCTACGACCGCTATCTGATCCGCATGCAGGAAATGCGGGAATCGACCAAGCTCATGAAGCAATGTTGCGAGCTTCTGAAATCTGCGAGCGGTCAGGGCCCGCACGTCGCCGATAACAAAAAGGTCGTGCCGCCAACGCGCGCCGAGATGAAGCGCTCGATGGAAGCGCTGATCCATCACTTCAAGCTGTACACCGAGGGATACCACGTGCCGGCCGGGGCAACCTACACGGCGGTGGAAAGTCCCAAGGGCGAGTTCGGCGTGTATCTGGTGGCGGACGGGTCGAACCGGCCCTATCGCTGCAAGATCCGAGCGACCGGATTCGCGCATCTGCAGGCAACCGAAGTGTTGTCGAAACGGCATATGCTGGCCGACGTGTCGAGCGTACTCGGTTCCATTGATGCCGTGTTTGGGGAGGTGGACCGGTGAGCGTTCGCCGTTTGCATGAAGAACAGCCGGAAAGCTTCGCGTTCAGCGCGGAGAATTTGGCGCGCGTGGACGCCTGGATCGCGAAATTCCCGGCGGGGCGCCAAGCGTCGGCGGTGATCTCGGCGTTGTGGATCGGCCAGGAGCAAGAAGGCTGGGTCACCAAGCCGATGATCGAGGAAGTGGCGCGCATTCTGGCGATGCCGTCCATTCGTGTCTTGGAAGTGGCGACGTTCTACACCATGTTCCATCTGGCGCCGGTCGGTAAGCATCACGTCCAAGTCTGCACCACAACCCCGTGCTGGCTGCGCGGCTCCGATGAGGTGGTCAAGGCGTGCAAGAGGCACATTGCCGATAAGCCGCACACGGTCTCCGCCGATGGCGAGTTTTCGTGGGAAGAAGTGGAATGCCTCGGTGCCTGCGTGAATGCGCCGATGGTGCTGATCAACTCCGATCCCTACGAAGACCTGACGGGCGAGAAAGCGGGCGAGATCATCGAAGCCTTGCGCCGCGGCGAACATCCGCAGACCGGCTCGCAGATCGGCCGCCATTCCTCAGAACCCGAAGGCGGTCCCACGACGCTGATTTCGATCGTGAAGGAAAAGGTCTGATGCTCGACGACAAGGACCGCATCTTCACCAATCTCTACGGCTTCGATGGCGCCGATCTTGCCAGCGCGCGCCGCCGCGGCAATTGGGATGGCACCAAGACCATTCTGGAACGCGGGCCTGAGGCCATTGTCGACGTGATGAAGAAGTCGGGCCTGCGCGGCCGCGGCGGGGCGGGATTTCCGACCGGGCTCAAGTGGTCGTTCATGCCCAAAGAGGTGAAGGAACGGCCGCATTATCTCGTCATCAATGCCGATGAATCCGAACCCGGCACTTGCAAGGATCGCGACATCCTGCGCAACGATCCCCATACGCTGGTGGAAGGTGCACTGATCGCCTCGTTCGCGATGCGGGCGCATGTCGCTTATATCTATGTCCGCGGCGAGTTCATCCGCGAGCGTGAAGCGCTCGAGCGCGCCGTTGCCGAAGCCTACGACGCCAAGCTGATCGGCAAAGACAACATCCACGGCTGGGATTTCGATCTTTATGTGCATCACGGTGCCGGGGCCTACATTTGCGGCGAAGAAACCGCACTGTTGGAAAGCCTGGAAGGCAAAAAGGGCCAGCCGCGCATGAAGCCGCCGTTCCCGGCGAACATGGGCCTTTATGGCTGCCCGACGACCGTGAATAACGTCGAAAGCATCGCGGTGGCGCCGACCATTTTGCGCCGCGGCGCCGAGTGGTTCACCTCCATCGGCCGCCCCAACAACACCGGCACCAAGGTGTTCTGCATCTCCGGTCACGTCAACAAGCCTTGCAACGTCGAAGAGGCGATGGGCATTCCGCTGAAGGAGTTGATCGAAACCCATGCCGGCGGGGTGCGCGGCGGCTGGGACAATCTGCTCGCGGTCATTCCGGGCGGCGCCTCGGTGCCGCTGCTGCCGAAGTCGATTTGCGATAGCGTGTTGATGGATTTCGACAGCTTGAAGGCGGCGCAATCCGGTCTCGGCACCGCCGCGGTGATCGTGATGGACAAGTCGACCGACGTGGTCAAAGCCATCGCCCGCCTGTCGCAATTCTACAAACACGAAAGCTGCGGCCAGTGCACGCCCTGCCGCGAAGGCACCGGCTGGATGATGCGGGTGATGAACCGGCTTGTCACCGGCAATGCGGCACTCGAAGAGATCGATCTGTTGCAGGACGTGACCAAGCAGGTGGAAGGCCACACGATCTGCGCGCTGGGCGATGCCGCGGCGTGGCCGATCCAGGGCCTGATCCGCCATTTCCGTCCCGAACTCGAACGGCGCATCGCGG
>JAATGK010000257.1 GCA_015654715.1 Alphaproteobacteria bacterium | reverse complement strand
TCCACTGGCGGCGGCGTCGTGACTGGCGGCGGGGTGTCGACCGGCGGCGGCGTCGTGACTGGCGGCGGGGTGTCGACCGGCGGCGGCGTATCGACCGGCGGCGGCGTATCGACCGGCGGCGGTGTATCGACCGGCGGCGGTGTGACCACAGCCGCGGCGGTGATCGTCCCGCTTGTTCTATATCCGGAGGTACAGCAATTGGCCGCGAGCGCATAATTGTCGGCGTTGGTGCCCGCGAGGCTATAGCCGCTGTAGGTGATGCCGATGTCGGTTCCTACGGCGGCACTATCGTAAACGGCGGTGCTTCCGGTACCAGCCACCAACGTGACCCCGGCCGGAACGCCCGAGTCAGCAGTGCTCTTGAAGCCAGTGAGCGTTGTCGTGGTCGTGCCGTCGTCGACCTTATCGCCAACCGGGAAGAGGAGCATGCGTTCGGTAAGGATGGCACCTCCGGTCAAGGTGAAGTTGGCCGAGTAATCAGTCGGCGTGGTGTAGGAGACCGGATTATAATCGACGACCGCGGGCGTGTTCGTGACGGTGACGGGTGGCGAGAGAGAATCGAAGATCAACGTGCCCCCGGCAACCCCCGGCCCCGTGCCTCCATTGCCAGCGATCATGACCAGACCCGGGGTCAAGCCGAGGCTTTGCGCCGGAATGGTGCTGCCGTTGGTAACGGTAATAGCCTTGTTCACGTTGATATTGTCGCCGGCGCAGATCGTGATATTGCCGTCGGTTGCCGTTATCCCTAAGAGCGGCTTCAGATTCACATCACGTCCTGCGTTCAGCAGGATGCTGCCATTGGTTGTCGTAATGGCGCTGCTCACGACGATATCGCGTCCGCAGCAGACCACAAAATTCCCGTTGGTGGCGGTGACGGAATTGTTGATGTTCACGTCGCGATCGGCGGTCAACGTCAGCGTGGTTGTGCTCGGGGCTGCGGTCCAACTGACTGCGTCATTCACGTTGATGTCGCCGTTGCCGGTTGTGGTCGTGTGAAGACTGTCCGTGGGAGGGGTTCCGGCGACCGAGGCGTCGGATCCAGCCGACGTACTGATATTGACGCTGTTCGTGACCAACTCAGCAGAAAGTGTTGCGCCTGAGATGTTACCGCCGGTGCCGATTGTGAAGTCCACCGGGTCGATCAGCCAAGTGCCCGTCGTTCCATTGGGAGCGGCAGTCGTGATTTTGGCATCATCAGCAACGTTCACGGTCGCGGCAGACGTTTCAATCGAACCGCCATTGCCGCCATTAGGCGCACTGGCGTCCAACGTCCCGGAGACGTCGACGGTGCCGGTTTGATTGTCTCCCATCAGCCTGATCTTGCCGCTGCGCGCGTCGACATTCTGGGCCTCGATGACGCCCGTGTTATTCACGGCGCTCTTCATCAATTGACCGGCCGACTTCGCACTCAGCAACACCTGTCCGCCGTTCGCCTGAATCAGGCCGCCGTTATTGGCGAGTGCATTCACCGCGCCTTGATCGACGGTCACATTGAGTAAGCCGTCACCGGCGACGTCGAGTGTCACGGCATTTCCTGCGGCCAGCGCTACGGTACCGAATTTGGCGCTAATCACGCCTTCATTGCTCACGTTGGCACCAAGTAGCGCGACATAGCCGCCGTCGGCGCGAATGGAGCCTTGATTGAGGATCGGGCCGCTGCTGGTCCCGGAAAACTTATAATTGGCGGCCATAAAGTTGGAGTCGGTGATCGCAAGCGTGGATGCCACAAGGCCTCCGACGTTCACCTGTGCTCCTTGGGCAAACAGGATGCCGTTGGGGTTCACCAGGAACACTTTGCCATTGGCCGACAGGTTGCCCAGGATGGCTGACGGGTCGGCGCCGAGCACACGATTGAGCGCCACGGAATTGGCATTGGGTTGTTGGAAGGTTACGCTCTCGCCGCGCGCGATACTGAAGCTCTGCCAATTGATGGCGGCGTTCTGGCTTGACTGGTTGACCGTGAGCGTTGTCTTCGTGCTGGAAATGCTGGCGGCGCCAGCTGAGACGGCCCCATCGGTGGGCAGGGCGTAGGCGGACGAGCCCAAGCCCAGTGACAGGAGACCAGCCACGCCAAAAATCGCGGCACGCGCACTTCCGCCCAATGCGGTCGAGCACAGCCAGGCTTGTTTCCGGTTGCTCCTGATGTTGGCAGCGGCGGTACTCGAATGGCTTTTTTTCTCATTCCTGAGGGGCTGAAATGCGGTACGCATAGGGACGGCTCCTTGTATCCAATTGTTGCCCCCCCCAAAACGCGGCGCTTCCAAGCGTCTTCACGAAATCAAACTAGAAACACTTCACGAGTTGTATCGAACGGCAGCCGAATCGATCGGATGCCGGCTGAGGCACGCGGAAGTTCCGCTCCACAGCGCTTCGCTAACGTGTGAGAAAGAGTTTTCGTGCGGGCCCCGAAACACTGGTCTCCCAAGAGTTAGCCTACTTGAGAGAAATGGACCGGCCGCGACTGAAGCAATTGCCTTAACGGTGGAAAGGGTCGATGTCCAAAAAGTAACGAAAGCGGATAAGCCCTTGTCCAGCCTCTAGTGAACGAAACCCTTGTAGAGAGGAAGAAAGCAGCCCGATAGCATCGGAATATACTCAGGGTAGCGAAGCGGTCATAAGGGCACGTTTTCACCGCAAGCGATGCCGAACCTCCACCAGTTGATCGCCGGGCTTTGGCCCGACTGGTCGACCGTGAGCGTTACCCTGGCGCTCGGAATACAGGCGGCGCCCGACGATGAGAGGGGCACAGCAGCCGTGCTGTTAGCCGCCAAAAAGACGGCCCCAGATAGCGATGCCTCCAACCGTTTTCACAAAACCAAGCTAGAAGTACTTTACGAGTTGCACCCAGAAGCCTCCGAAGCTGTCGGGAGCGGAGGTTGCGGGCGTGTTGCCGAGTTGTCCGGCGTAAGTGACCGATGCCGAGAAATTGTTGACCTCAGCCCAAGTAAGCCCGACACCGGCGCCGCTGCGGGTCGCACTATTGGAACTGGTGTACCAGGGATTCTTGTTCAGCGTGACGGTGCCGGTATCGACAAAGGCGATCAGCTGCATTTCGCCGGGCAGGTTTTCGATCCATCTTGGAAGCAGCAGTCTGGCTTCGAGCGTCGCTATATACCCCTCGTCGCCATAGGCCTCGCCCTCGGGATAGGCGCGCACGCCGTAGGCGCCGCCGAGCTCCATCTTCTCGGAAATATCGAGGTTCTTGGAGGCAAGCTGTCCCCTGACTTCCCCATACAGAGAAAGCGGGCCGATCAACTGCTGCAATCTCGAAACGCTGAAGTACAGCTTGGCATAGCCGCCGTTGGTCCGCGCGGTTGCTGCGTCAGCGACCCGCGCCAAAGGACTTTGGATGTCGAGGCTACCGATGCTCCCGATCAGCACAAAGGAGTTCCATCCACCACCGCCAAACGTATCGTGCGAGTCGCCGCTGATCCCCGGCATCACCACCCACGCCTGCCTGTCGGTGATACTCGACGTCGCGCCGATCTTGTCTTGAAAGGTCCGGTAGTCGAAATCGAGCAAGCCGTAGAGATTGGCGTTGTAGGACCGGATGATTGGATAGCTGCCATAGAGACTGGCGATCTGCTCCGCACCGCGGGCATCCAAATCGGAGAATTGCCGCCCAAGATTGTACTCGAACGCGGTATAAGCGGCGCCGATCGTCGCGTCTTCGACTTGGGCTTGGTAAGAGAGGCGGCCATAGACCAAGCCGCCTGTCGTCGAAGCAAGGACCCGGGCACTGAGGACGTCTCCGATCCCGAGAGGCTCGTTGAAATTGACGTTCGCCCCGAGGCGATAAACGCCCGTGTAGGGATTACCGGCGTTGTCGGCCTGGACACTGCCGGTCACCCGCTGCCCCGGCAGCACGCCGACCGTCAGATCGGAGGTTCCCACCTCCGCTCCCGGACTCAGCGTCGATTTCACCTCCACACCGGGGATGTCCGAGATGATCAGCAGGCGCCGCTCCAGCGGGGCGGTGACGACAGGGTCACCACTATTCAACCCATCAAGAACGCCGTTGATCGTACCGTCCGAAACGTTCGTCCGATTGTCCAAACGAATCGCGCCGTAACGGCCCTCGATCACCGCGATGGTGACGATCCCATCTTTGATGTCCTGGGGAGGCAGATAGGCCTGTGCCACGAAGTAGCCGTGTCGATTGTACAGGTCTGTGATTTTCCAAGCCAAGTCGCGCAGTTCGGTCAAACTCAGTTGACTGCCCGGCTTGAAGCCGGTGACCGCGATCAATTCAGCTTCGGAAAAACGAGTCTCTCCGGTCACATGCAACGCTGTGACCTGGAATTTTGGGCCCCCCGGTATGGCAGGGGGCAGGGTATTGTCCCGCCGGACCGGCAGATCTGGAAGTGATTTCTGCATCGCGGGTGGCTGTGGAATCTGTTGAATTTGCCCACCTGCGCCAATGGCCTGTTGGGCGAGAGCACTCTGACACGTAACAACTAGAGCGCCTGCAATCAGGCCAAATCTCAAGAGCGTGGCGTCGAAGTTCGTTTGAACGGCTTCGTCATTGCCCCGCGTCGATGTGCTGCGTTGAGGCGTGAGATGAAAATTTCGTGCGACCCCCATAACGTCGATCTCCTAAAAGGTTAGCCCTGCTCGAGAGAAGCGAAGTGTCCACGACAGAAAAGTTGCCCTTGCGGAATAGATGGTGCCAACACCAACCGTCCCCGGAAGCTTAAAATTTCTGCCCGACTCCTAAAAGTCCAGAATCTTTGTAAAGAGGGCAAAAGCCAACCAACAGGTTCGGAATCTACTCATGGTGGCTGATTTGCCAGACTGGCGCAGGCTCTCGTTTCGCCCGCGATTGCAGGCGCGCCGATGGTGCCGCACCGTAAGTGTCACCTATAGAACGGAAGGACCGACGATGTGACGGGTGTATTTTATCGCGATGCCAATGCGAGTCATTTTCAACCGCCGTTTGACCTCTGCCAAATCGTACGGCTGGGCTCGCGAATAGAACCACTAAACGATACCCAATCGTCAGCGAAGTCGTTGGGCCGGCCCACTATGCGTCGCTACGGTTACGTTGATTTCTGACCGACACGCACCCTGAGAACGAACCAGCCGTATGCACCAATCAGCAGATAGCAAGTCGCCGGCACAATAAGTGCGTGTCCAAGACCGATCCGGTCGGCGACGGCACCATAGATCAAAGGAATGATCGCTCCACCAACGATACCCATGCATAGCAATGCGGAGCCATGGGGTGTGTCTTCGCCGAGATCTTCCAGAGCCAGCGTAAAAATCGTCGGAAACATCACCGAATTCGCCAGGCCAATCGCCAATACTGCGACCGCCGCGGGAATGCCCGCCAATGCCGCCGACGTCAGAGCCAAGACCATCGCGACCAAGGCATTGAAGCGCAAAACCTTGCCCGGCATAATTCTCGCAAGCGCGACAGATCCAATGAAACGGCCCACCATTGCGAGGCCCCAATAGATGCTGACCAGAGCCCCGGCGACCTGGGCGACATTCAATGATACGCGGCTACCATTGAAGTGCGACAACAGGTTTGCGGCGCCCCGGCCGATTGCCCCGGCCTCCGACCCCATGACCGAATCCTGCATCAGGTAATTTGTCAGCCCGCTGCCGATCGATACTTCCGCTCCCACGTACAGAAAAATGCACAAAACACCGAGAACCAATCGCGGCCGACCGAGAACGCTACGGCGGAAGGGGTTGATGCTGGGGGCCTCGATCGTGGTCTGCTGTACGTTGCGCGCCATCCAGAAGAACAACGCGAAAAGAAGCAGCACGCTCGCGATGACCAGGAACGGTCCAAACAACAGGTGACCGCCGGCGATCCGCGCCGCCCGAAGGGCCGCCGCGTCGGCACCAACAGGTGCACCAACGCCCTGTTTGAGGAAGTAGATGGCGCCGACAAACGGTCCTATGAATGTTCCCAATGAATTAAACGCTTGGGCCAGCGTCAATCGGCTTGACGCCGTCTTCGCCGATCCAAGCTTGGCGATGAAGGGGTTGGCTGCGACCTGCAACATCGTGATGCCGGCCGCCACGCAAAACAGCGCAATGAGAAATCCTGCAAATTGGCCACTCATGGCCGCGGGTGCAAACAGCGCACACCCGATGGCCATCACGACGAGACCGACAACGATAGCGCGGGCATAACCGAGCTTTGCCAAAACAATTCCGGCTGGGACGGAAAAGACGAAGTAGCCGACAAAAAAGGCGAATTGCGTGAGCATCACCTCGGCGTAGGTGAGCGAAAACAACCCTTTCAGCTTGGCGATTAGAGGATCGTTGAGGACAGTGATGAACCCCCATACGAAAAAAAGCATCACCACCAATGGCATTAACGCCGCGGAACCCTTTGCCGTAGAAACGTCGCTGGGTTGCGGTCGAATTTTTGGAAGATCCATTTCCCTTCCTCAGCCTCTTAGCAGTATCAGGCGATGACCTCTTGGCAGTTGCGAAGCTGCGAAGCTCCTATAATTCTCTGCGCCGACCGAAAAATTCTTCGGCAATTTGCAGGTCGTGCCAAGTCAGCATGCGATACACTCATACACCCATCTTTCACTGATCGGAATGCACTGCACTCCAGATTGTCGCCGGCAAGCGCACGTTTGCGGTCTGCGCAAGAGAGTTCGATGCCTGACCGAGCATGATGCGATAGACTCCTTCTTTGATCTGCCAGCTATTGGCCGCCGTCATGTAGGTTGCGAGCAGGCGTGGGTCGACTTTCACCTTTATGGTTCGTGTCTCACCCGGCTTGAGCGCCACCTTGGAAAAGCCAGCCAGACGCTTGGGCGCTTCCCAGCCTGCCGCCGAGTAATCGGCGGGTGCCACATATATTTGCGGCACGGCTTTGCCGGCGAGCTTGCCGGTGTTTTTGACCACAAAGCTGACCGACAAGGAGTTTCCTTCGAGTGCGGCCTTCAGATCAGACGTGGCAAAACTGGTGTAGCTGAGGCCGTGGCCGAACGCGAACAGCGGCTTGTAGCCCTTCACGTCATACCATTTGTAGCCGATCGCAGCGCCTTCATCGTACGTCACGGCGGTCGCGTACTTCGCATCGGCAGACATGCTGTCGGGTAGATCAAGGCCTGCGATGACGGGATGCGCCAACTGGTTGTTTCCCGCCGGGAAGCTGATGGGGAGGTGGCCTGATGGATTGACCTTGCCCGTCAGGACACGTGCGATGGCTTTGCCGCCGGCGGCGCCGGGATAAAAGGCGTGGAGCACCGCCTTCACATCTCCGAGCCACGGCATCAGAAATGCGCCGCCGCTCTCCGACACGACGACAGTGTTGGGATTGGCCTTGGCGACCGCGGCAACAAGCTGGTCCTGATTGCCGTCCAGCTCCAGCGTGCCATCGATGGCTTC
>JAATGK010000169.1 GCA_015654715.1 Alphaproteobacteria bacterium | reverse complement strand
GTCAGCGATGCCGCGAGCTTGTCGTGGTCGGACCGCATCTTGGGGGCATAGGACAGATCGCCGGTCGCGGCCTTTTCGGTACCGGCCGAAATCCTGCGTTCCGCGGCCAGGACGAGTTGCAGCGCCTTGTTGAGGGAATCTTTGTCGGAAACGAGCTTGGGATCGCGGCTAAGGTCGCCCACCGACATGCCGGTGACGACATCGGTGGTATCTTTCAAGTTTCCGCTTACGGCGCGCAATGCATCCGCAACGACTTTGATCTCGTCGTCGGCGTCGTGTGCGATCGCGTAGTCGAGATCGCCCGTTGCCAGGGCCTCAGTCGCGGCCGTGATCTTCTTCAAGCCGCCGAGCACAGACATGGCGACCCAAAGTCCCGCCGTAACGGCCACACCAGCCGTAATGGCCGTCAGCACCAAGACCAGCGTACGCGCATTCTCGTAAGCGATGTCCGCATCGCCGGCCATTGCCGCGTGAACGGACGCAAGACCGCCGAGGGCGATACCAGCCAATGCCAACGAGAAAATCGTGACAAGCCCGAACGCCGTACCCAGTTTCAGTTTGATGGTGAAGTGCATGATCCCCTCCAGGGGTTCGAATTCAGTGTTGCGTGAACGATGCGGCATCCGCGCCGCAGCCGACCGTGAAGATTCGTTCGAGATCCGGCACGACGATGAAGTCGCCCGAACGTTTGGCCAGGCACCGGATGAAATCCTGACGCCAGCGCATGCCGACGCGCGGCGCGGTTTCGGTGGCGGCTTTTTCCAAGACCGTCACTTCGTGCACCTTGTCGGCCTTGAGCCCGACCAGCGTCGCTTCACCGTGCATGTCGAATTCGATCACGATGATCCGGCTATCCATGGTGATGCCGGTGCGATCAAAGCCGAACGCCTTGTGCAGATCGGCCAGCGGCACGACGCGGCCGCGAAAATTGACCAGGCCGCCGACCATTTCCGGTGCGCCCGGTACGACGGTTTCGGGAATGCGATCGAGAATCTCGCGGACCATCCCGGCCTCGATGGCGAAAGTCTCACCCTGCATGTCGAAGGTGAGGACCTGCAAATGCCCGCTATCGTCCCAGCCGCTTGCTTGTTCGGTTGTCATGGTGTCAACGTGCGGCGCGAAGCCGCTCCTCCTGTTTCTGGCCGGCGGCGATGAGGTGCATCACATCGAGGATCAGGGCGACGGATCCGTCGCCGAGGATGGTGGCCCCGGAGAAGGTGTCGACGGCGGCGTGGAACGCCGACAGCGGCTTGATGACCGTCTGGTGATGGCCGAGAATCTGATCGACGACGAGGCCGACGCGCTCGGCACCATTCGAAACGACAACGATCTTCTGGTAGGGATCGGGATCGGTGCCGGTGGCGAACATTTCCCGCAACCTGAGGAACGGCACCAGCGACTCGCGCAAAGTTATGAAGCTGCGCCCGATCGAGCGAAGGTCTTGTTCGCGCGAGAGTTCGACGCATTCCTCAACGTTCGACAGCGGAATGACATAGCGTCCCTCGCCGACGCGCACCAACAACCCGTCGATGATCGCCAGCGTCAGGGGAATGCGCAGGTTGACTTTGGAGCCTTCGCCCTCGACGGTGGAGATCTCGATGGCGCCGCGCAGCCCTTCGATGGTGCGCTTGACCACATCCATGCCGACGCCACGCCCCGATAAGTTGGTGATGGTCGAAGCGGTGGAAAATCCCGGCTGCAGGATGAGCTGATAAATCTCGTTGTCGGAGAGCGTCGTGCCCGGCGCGATGAGGCCGTTTTCCTCGGCCTTGGCGCGCACCCGGTCGCGATCGATGCCGCGGCCGTCGTCGATCACCGAAATCACGACCTCGGCGCCAGCTTGGCGTGCCGTCAGATGGACGTGGCCGACCTCGCTCTTTCCCGCCTTGATGCGATCCGCCGGCGATTCCAGCCCGTGATCGGCGGCGTTGCGGATGAGGTGGATCAATGGATCGGCAAGGCGTTCGATCACCGTCTTGTCGAGCTCGGTCGTCTCGCCCTCGGTGACGAATTCGATTTTCTTGCCGGTGTCGCGCGCCAGATCGTGAATCAGACGGCGGAAGCGGCCGAACAACTGGCTGATCGGAACCATGCGCACGAACATCATGGAATCGCGCAGTTCGGACGCCAGCCGTTCGATTTCCTCGGCGACCGAGCGCAGGTTCATATCGGAAGTTGCCGCCGACACCTGCTTCAGACGCGATTGGGCGATCATCAACTCGCCGACCTGATCAAGCAGTTCGTCGAGCCGGCTGGCCGGTACGCGTACGGTCTCACCCGCCATCGGCAGACGGGCCTCGAACTTCTCGGGCGCCGCCTGCTCGTCGTGATCCTTACGGTGGTCCGCCAGAGACGTGACGTTACCTGGCTCAGGAACGCCGGCGGCTTGCGGCGCGGCCTCTTTCTCTGCAGCGGCGGCGCCCACTTCTTCGATCTCGAGCTTCATGTCGTCGATCACGAAGATAAAGACGTCTTCAATCGCCGAACGCGGCTGGTCCGTCTTGAGTACGACCTGCCAGGCCAAGTGACACTCGGTCGGCACCAAAGCCGAAAGCTCCGGAATATCGTCGGTGATGGCGTCCACCTCGGCCTCGCCGAGGGCGCGGAGTTCGTCGAGCAGCGACAACGGCCGGGTGCCGTTGACCAAACAGTCGGCCGGCAAGCTGAAGCGGATGCGCCAGGTTTTGGAAGCGGGCGGGGCCGGGGGAGTGAACTCGCTTTCAGCTTCCATCGCCTGACGCAAACTGGTGAGCAGTGCTTCGCCGTCGCCGGCCTCGGCATCCGGCTTTGCTGCGAGCGCACGCATGTGGTCGAGGGCGGCGAGAACCGCTCCGATGAGTTTCGGTGTCGCCGCCGCTTCGCCCTTGCGCACGCGATCGAACGCCGTCTCGCAATGGTGGGTGAAGGCCGACAGCGCCTCATAACCGAACATCGCGCCCGACCCCTTCAGGGTGTGCAAAGCGCGAAAGACGCTGGCAACAACTTCGCTATCGGACGGATTGTTTTCGAGGTCGAGCAGACCTTGCTCGATCTGCTCTAGTAGTTCCTGCGATTCAACGCGGAAAACCTCCGAAGGATCGGTATGGCTCATTTGGCGAGGACCTTGTCAACGATTCTGGCGAGTTGATCGGAAGCGAACGGTTTCGTGATCCAGCCGGTCGCACCGGCCGCTTTGGCCTGGCTCTTGATGCTGGCGTCACTCTCGGTGGTGAGAAACAGGATCGGAACGCCGGCATAGGAAGGCTTCTTGCGCAGCTCCCGGATCATCGTCAGCCCATCCATTTCGGGCATGTTGAGATCGGTAATGACGAGATCGAACGTGGTGCTGGCGGCTTTGGTGAGCCCGTCTTTGCCATGGACCGCTTCGGAAACCGCATGTCCGGCACAGCCGAGCGCGATCTTGACGGCTTGGCGAATGGACGCGGAGTCGTCAACGGCGAGGATCGCAGCCATCAGCTTGCTCCTCTTTCATGAAGCCAAAACGCCCGGCTCTCAGGCGCATTGAGGAAGCCGCCGCGCCGCAAGATCTCGCAAAGGTCGGTGCCAGCAGGCGCCGACAACGAGATCGTCATGCCCGCATAGGATGCAAACCGGCGCGCGGATTCGATAAGTTGCACGAAGGTGAGATCAGCTTCCGCGAGCGCCGCAAGGTCGACGTGAACAACCTCGTTGCCCTTCATCGCCTCCAGCAACCTGCCGTGGCATTCTGCAATAGTCCGGATATCGGCCGGCCCCGTTATGCCGACAACCGCCGGCCGTGCCTGCTTTGCCATTTCGTCCTCATTTCGACACGGCCACAAAGGCTCGTCTCGAGCACGAGTAACGTAAACAGCAGAGCTCAACCGCTAACTAAGCGCTCTATAACAGCGCGATACCTCATCACCCGCGCTCTCACACAAAGTGCAGGCAGATTGTCACAGGAAATTTTCGCGTCAAAAGCAAAGTTGGCGAGCTATGGCACGCTGCAATTGCGATGCGCGCGTGTGCGGCCCGCCAGTCTCTACAGTTACAAAGTGCTTGCATGTGCACATTCGATTCACAGCTTCGTGATGTTCTGCGTCAACTGATGATTGCAGTTACAGAAATGTGCCTTCTAGAGGAGCGCCGTTGAATTTGGTTAACTGCGCTCACAAGTGTCGGAAATGCTCTGTTTGTAGCCTTATGTCGTCCACCTGCAATATTTCCTGCAAATGTCGCACTCGGCTTTGTTGAGCCGGTGATGGGAACTTTGCACTCATTCCAGGACTGGTCGTATGAGCTCGCTAAGAAAACCCAAGGACCACAACATCTCAAAAAAAACGGGGGAGATGGATCAATACATCGGCGGCCGATTGCGACTGTGGCGCCGGACGATGGATGTCGATGCTAATTCGCTCGCTGCCAGTATCGGCGTCACGTATCAGCAACTGCAGAAGTACGAGAAAGGCATGAACCGCATCAGCGCGACGCGCCTCTATGCGATATCGCGTGAGCTCAATGTCCCGATCGATTACTTTTATCAAGAAGCGGAATTGCGCACCGCCGGTCCGCCGGGTGCGCCGGGCAGCGATGGCGAAGCGGCCAACTGCATGGCATTGCTGACAGTTGGGAACAGCGCCGATCTGCTGAAGTGCTTTGTTTCGATCAAAGACCCAGAAATTCGCAAAGCCGTGCTGAATCTGGTTCGCAGCATCGTCACCGAGAATGAAGATGCTCAGCCCGTCCCCAAGACGACGGAAATCCGCCCCGATGGGGGACACGACATCAACGACGGCGGACATTCCCAAAGCTGATGAGATCTTCCACCGGCGCCTTACGCCCGGCCGGTGTCACGCCGGCGCAGCTGGGCGACTTTGGTCGCGACGCAACCCGCTTTTGTTGATCTGCATTTCGGCGGCAATCATGCCGAGCATAAACGCGTCGCGCCGTCGTTCGGCACGGCCTGTTGGCCGCATCGAGGATGCACTTTTCGTGTGCACCACATCATCTCGGTTTTCAACCGACTGGTCTTTTTCGTCGAATCGGATTATTTTTTATTTGCAATATGTTTTGTATGCTCTGCGTAGGTTTCATTTGAGCGGGTATCAGCTGCATGGTGTAGTCCCCTCTATGGGCGGCTGCATGACTCGGAACAAGGCTGCAGTGATGCGGCGGGCGAGTCATAATAGCGTCATAGCGGGCTGACGCGATGTCGGCACCTTTTCAATCCTCGGAAGACATCGACGAAACACGCGATGCGGCAGCCGCAGAGTCATGTCCGGCGCTACCCGACATGGTGGAAGATGGCGTTGCGTTGCAGCGCAACCCACCATCCGAGCGCGGCAGCGGGCAGGCGGGCGAATTCAGCGGTGTCCATTGGCTTTTGCGCCGCCTCGGTAATCGATGGACGTTTCCGATCATCGATACGTTGCGCCATGGCCCGATGCGCTTTGCCAAGCTCAAGCGAGCGCTCGATCCGGTGTCGCAGCGAATGCTGACCTTGTCCCTGAGAAAGCTCGAGCAAGACGATTTGATCTATCGCCAAGAAATCGCCGGCCAACCGCCGCAAGTCACTTATGGGTTGACGTCGCTCGGCATCGCATTGGTCGACCGGCTGACCGAATTCGACGCTTGGCTCGCAGCGTACCAGCAGCTCCTGGTGCCTGGCCGGAATTAGCACTCCGAGCCCAGAGAGCGGACGGTTGTAGCGGCCAGAGCGCGACGGCTTACCCGGGCGTTTTTCCTCCGATACGGCGTTGGTGAACCAGGAAGAACAGGGCCGGAATGACCACCAGCGTCAACACGGTGGAGGAGACCATGCCGCCGATCATCGGCACGGCGATGCGCTGCATGATCTCGGAACCGGTCCCTGTTGCCCAGAGAATAGGCACAAGACCTGCCATGATGGCGGCGACCGTCATCATCTTGGGACGCACGCGGTCGACCGCTCCGGACATCACCGCGCGGGTGAGGTCCGCCGCCGTGGGCGTGCCGCCTGCGGCGAGCGCGCGAGCCTTTTCCTCGTCCCAGGCGTGGTTGAGATAGATCAGCATCACCACACCGGTTTCTGCCGCCACGCCGGCCAGCGCAATGAACCCGACCGCGGCTGCGACCGACATGTTGAAGCCCATTACCCACATCAGCCAGAAGCCACCGGCCAGCGCGAACGGCAGCGATAGCATGACGATCAGCGTATCGGTGATCTTGCGGAAATTGAGCCAGAGCAGGAACAGGATCAGAAGCAAGGTCGCCGGAACCACGATCCGCAGCCGCTCATTGGCGCGTTCGAGATATTCGAACTGACCGCTCCAGCGTACGTAATAGCCGGGCGGGAAGGAAACGCGCGCCGCCACGGCCCGCTGGGCATCCGCCACATAGCCGCCGAGGTCGCGGTTATGGAAATCGACATAGACGTAATTGGTGAGCTGCCCGTCCTCGGTACGGATCATGGTGGGGCCGCGCGAACGGGTGACTTTTGCCACT
>JAATGK010000425.1 GCA_015654715.1 Alphaproteobacteria bacterium | reverse complement strand
GGCAGCCGAACTGGCGACCATTCTGCCGGAGCTGAAAGGCAAGCGGGCGCTGCTGTATTCCGGCGGCGTCAAATCGTGGTCGATGATCGCGGCGCTGCAATGGGCCGGTATGACGGTGATCGGCACTTCGGTGCGCAAGGCGACCGAAGACGACAAAAGCCGCGCCGCGGCGCTGATGGGCGACGCCGGCGATCTTTATGAAAACCTGCCGCAGCGCGAGATGTATGCCAAGCTGAAAAACGGCGACGCCGACATTCTGCTCTCCGGCGGGCGCACTCAATACGTCGCGCTCAAGGCCAAGGTGCCATGGATCGACTCCAATCAGGAGCGCCACGTCGCCTATGCCGGTTACGACGGCACGATTGCGCTGCTCAAGACCATCCACAAAGAACTGATCAGCCCGATCTGGGCGCAGGTTCGCACCCCGCCGCCGTGGGAGGATTGACATGGCCTCCGTCGAACCCTCGGCCAAACCCGTCACCATCAATCCGCTTAAGCTGAGTCAGCCGCTGGGCGGCGCGACTGCTTTTATGGGCCTCGACGGCTGCCTGCCGATGCTGCATGCCGCCCAAGGCTGCACCGCGTTTGCGCTGGTGCTGCTGGTGCGCCATTTCCGCGAGGCGATCCCGTTCCAGACCACGGCGATGAACGAAGTCACCACCATCCTCGGCGGCATGGACAATCTCGAAACCGCCATCGTCAATATCGTGAACCGCGCCCATCCCAAGGTGATCGGCATCTGCTCCAACGGTCTCACCGAAGCGCGCGGCGAAGACATTAGGGGCGATTTGAAGCTGATCCGCGCCAAGCATCCGGACCTTGCCGACACCGCGCTGATCTACGCCCAAACCACCGATTACACTGGCTCGTTCCAGGACGGCTGGGCGGCGGCGGTCGGCGCCATCATCGACGAACTGGTGCATCCGGTGCCGGGCCGCAATCCGCGCCAAGTCAACGTGCTTGCCGGCTCGCACCTGACGCCGGCCGACATCGAAGAAATCCGCGACACGGTGGAAGCGTTCGGTCTCGCCCCGATTATCCTTCCTGATATTTCCGGCTCGCTCGACGGTCATGTCGCCAACAACTTTGTGTCCACCACGCTTGGCGGCACGACGCTCGAAGACATCCGCCACACGAGCCGCTCCGTCATCACTTTGGCGCTTGGCTTGCACATGGAACCGGCGGCGCGTCGCCTCGAAGCGCGCTGTGGGGTTCCGGTCGAGACGTTCCCCCGTCTTACGGGTCTTCTGGCTTGGGATCAGTTCATCGCTGCTCTGGCCAGGATTTCCGGCAAGCCAGCGCCGCAGGCCATCCGGCGGCGCCGTAGCCAGTTGCTCGACGCGATGCTGGATGGCCACTTTTTCTTCGGCGAGAAGAAGATCGCCATCGCCGCTGAGCCAGATCTGCTATTCACGCTGTCGAATTTTCTCGCCGACATGGGCTGCACGATTGGGGCAGCGGTCAGCCCGACGCAAAATCCGGTGCTGGAAAGCGTTCCGGCGAGCCGCGTCATCATTGGCGATCTCGACGATCTCGAACAGGCCGCAGGCGATTGCGATCTCATCATCAGCCACAGCCACGGACGGCGCGTCGCCGAACGGCTCGGCACCATGTTTTTTCCCGCGGGGTTTCCGGTGTTCGACCGGCTGGGCGCGGCGCAGCGCTTGTCGGTCGGTTACCGCGGCACCAGCGATCTGATTTTCGACATCGGCAATTTGTTTATCGCAGACGACGCTGAGGGAGGCGAACATGCGGCGACTACATCTCATTGAAGCAGAGGAAGATAACGCCACGAGCAACGGCGCTTTGAAAATCGCTTTTGCCACCCAGGATTTGAAGCGGGTTGATTGTCATTTCGGCAGCGCCCCCGCCATCGTCATTTATGAAGTGGGGCTGACCGATTACCGCTTCCTGGAAGCGGTGCAGTTCGACACCGTGTCGAACCAGAACGGCGTCCATATCGACGAAAACGAGAGCGACGACCGCATCGGTGCCAAAGTGGCGGCGCTGACCGGTTGCGCCATGGTGTTTTCACTCGCCATCGGCGGCGTGGCAGCGGCCCGCGTCGTCAACAACAAGGTTTATCCGTTGAAACTGCCGGCGCCGGAAGCCATCGCCGATGTGATCGGCCGCGTCCAGACCATGATGAACGGCACGCCGCCGCCGTGGATGCGCAAGCTGCTGACCAAAGGCAATGCCGACGCCTTCCTGGATGAGTGAGGCGCCGTGGCGGAGCTTGGCCCTTTTTGCAGCGAATTGGTGCGCCAAGTCCGTGCCCAGGACACGTATGGCCTGTGGGACGGTAAGCCGGACGTTGATCTCTTGGCGCCCTTCATCATCGACAAGGCGAAGGCGCGCGAAATTCCGGTCATCGGCGATCCCGATGCGCAGGTTCTGGCGCTGCTCGGCCAATATTACGCCGCAGTGGCGCTCGCCATCGAGAAGCGCAGCGGCATCATGGCGTCGCCATTGATCAGCATCACCGGCGAGGGTTTCGGGCGCGTCGTGCTGACCTGCGGCCGCTTGGTGGCGGTGTCGAAAACGCTGCGCGACGTTCACCGCTTCGGTTTTCCCAGCCTCGAAAAGCTGGAAGCGACCGGCGCGGCGCTGGTCGAAGACGCGCTGACATGGATCGAAAAATTCAACGATGCCGCAACGGCGGACTAACTTATGGGGAGTGTTATGGCTGAGTTTGTGACCCGGGACGGTACGCCGTGGGAACCGGTTTATCTGTTGTCGATCGAAGGCAGCGAGTGCCTGGGGTGCGGGCGCTGTTTCAAGGTTTGCGGCCGCAAGGTGCTGACCCAAGTGCCGCTCGATGAAGACGGCAACGTCGCTGAGGACGAAGAAGACATCGAGCGCTACGTGATGACGGTCACCAATCCGGGCGATTGCATCGGTTGTGGCGCTTGCGCCCGCGTCTGCGCCAAGACCTGCCAGAAGCACGGCGTCGAACCGCTACAGCAAGCCGCGTAGGTTTCCCGACAAAAGGCGTGTCGGATATTGTCGGGTCGCGCAAAAATCCTAGCAATATCAGCCTTCTTCGGGTTGGCGCGGCGTTTGCTAGGGATAGCTGGTCAAGACAGGAGGCAACTATCCTCGACCTGACTCAAAACGCCGTCGCCGCGCTCCGGCGGGTGATCGCCGAAGCGGACGACAAAGACATTCTCGGCATCCGGATCGCCGTCTGCGGTTCCAGTTGCGCCGGCCTCAGTTATCAGATGGGCCTGGAAGCCGAGGCGCGCGCAGGCGATGCCGTCATTCATTGCGACGACGTCATCGTGTTTATCGACGAAGACTCCAAACCGCTGCTCAACGGCACTTGTGTCGACTTCTGTGAAAGTCCAACCGTCACAGGCTTCGTCTTCGACAATCCGAACAATTGCAGCGCCTGCGGCAATCGCAAGAGCTGTGGAATTTAGAGCGTTTTCAGGAAATGTGGGCACCGGTTTTCCGCCCGAAAACGCGACAAAAAATAAGAGGCGCGTCATGC
>JAATGK010000195.1 GCA_015654715.1 Alphaproteobacteria bacterium | reverse complement strand
GGGAAAACGGCGATGTCGCGGCGCTGGGCGACTTCGGCCCGTTCGTGCTCGTTGATCGAGGACATGCCGGGATTGGCGAACATCAGGCTGAGCGCCTGGGTGAACAGAAGAATCCCGCCCGCCACCTGGAAGGCCGGCATCGAAACGTTGAGGACCGAGAGCAGCGCACTGCCGCCGAAGGCAAAGACCAAAAACATCACGCCGGCGATCAGGACGCAGCGCAAGGCGACCCGGGCGCGCTCCTGGCGCGACATGTCGGCGGCGAGGCCGGAGAAAATCGCGGCGCCGTCGATCGGGCCGATGGTCACGAACAGCATGATAAAGGCGGGCCACAGCCCGACCGGCCATAATATGGCGGGAAAATGCATCGATGCCCCTTCTGGCCGCACCCAATCCGCGGCTACGACTGTAAGCTATTTCTCGTTCAGCCGCGGCATGATTTCGACCAGGTTGCAGGGGCGGTGGCGGCTGTCGAGCTGCCAGCGCAGGATGCCGTCCCAGCCGTCTTTCACCGCGCCGGTCGAGCCGGGCAGGGCGAAGATGTAGGTGCCGCCCGCGACCCCCGCACACGCGCGCGACTGGATCGTGGACGTGCCGACGGTGGTAAAACTGATCTGGTGAAAGACTGCCGAGAAACCGTCGATCTCCTTGTCGAACAGCGGCCGCAACGCTTCCACCGTGATGTCGCGGCCGGTGAGCCCGGTGCCGCCGGTGGTGATCACGACGTCGATGTCGGGATCGGCGATCCATTCGCGCACCTGCGCGGCGACGGCGGTTTTGTCGTCGTGTACCAGCGCGCGTGCGGCGAGGGCATGGCCGGCTTCGACGATGCGTTTGACCAGCGTGTCGCCGGAGGTGTCGTTGGTGCTGTCGCGCGTGTCCGAAACCGTCAGCACCGCGATGCGGACGGATACGAACGGCAGCGTATTATCAAGACGTGGTGTTGCCGTCGGCATCGTCCTCATCCTCGTCGGTGGGCGCCTGCGGCGGCGGCGGCGGCGCCGACTGCTTCGGCGGCTGATAGATCGGCCAGCCCCCGCGAGCGGTGTCGTCCAGGCTCGGCGCCGGCCGGTTGTCGCGGCGATGATACATCCAGTAATAGGTGAGAAGCCGCTTCACATACGAGCGGGTTTCCGGCGCGCGCATGCTCTCGATGAACATCAAGACATCGTCTTCCTTGCCGAGGCGTGCCGCCGTCCAGGCGGTGACCTTGCCGGGGCCGGCGTTGTAGGCGGCGGCGGTTTGCACGATCGAGCCATTGTACTTGTTGAGCAGCCGCGCGATGAAACGCTGGCCGAGCGTCATATTGTATTCGGGATCGAGCAGTTCGTCTTCCGTGCTCGAGCCGCCCAAGAGGCGCGCCGTGGCGGGCATGAGCTGCATCAAACCCATGGCGCCGACGGGCGACACCGCATTGGGCTGAAACCGCGTCTCGATGCGCACGAACGCGAGCACCAGCGACGGGTCGATGGTGAAGCCGCCGGTCGGCTTATAAGGCGGGACTGGGAACAGGCCGGTCAACGTCAGACCGTGCGCATAGCTGATTTCGCTGGCGCGCAATTCGAGATTGGGAACGCCGACGCCACGCGCCAAGGCGGCGTATGCCGCATCGAGTTTCAGACCGGCCGACATGCCGAAGGCGCGGTTCAGTTCGGTATTGACGAAGTAATCGTATTTCTGGTCGGCGACCTGCCACAGCGCGACCGCGCGGTGCGCCGGGCCATTTTGCATCAGCTTGTTAAAATCGCCGGGGAGCAGCACCGGATCGGCAAAGCCGGTCTGGATGTCTTCGCCGAGCAGCTTTTCGGCAAGCAAGCCGTAGAAGGTCGGCTGGCTTTTCGCCGCGACGGTGAGGAGCGTGATGACCCGGCGGGCATCGCCGGCGCGCATGTAACTGCGGGCGGCCCAGAAGGCGGAGGCGCTGCGGTTCCAGCTCGGGATCGCCGTGTTCATCGCCACCTGTTCGAAATGCGCGGCGGCATCGGCGTAGTGCTGCAAGCGGAAGGCGGCGAGCCCGGCGCACCAATCGAGTTGCGGTGCCGTTTGGCGGCCGGTGGCGGCGGCGCTGTCGCCGAGCGCAAAAGCCTGTTGGTCGAAGCCGGTCGCCAGATAGGACATGCAGACGCGCTGCGACAGCGCGGTGATGTCGTTCGCGGGGGCGGTGTTCGCGGCGATCAGCGATTGCAGCGCGGCGTTGGCGAGATCGGGCTGATTGGTTTTGATGTCGGCGGTGATCTGTTCGAGAATGGCACGGCCCGCATCCGAGGTTACCGGCGGATTGGGCAAGTCGGCGTCTTCATATCCGCCGCCGCGCCGCGGGGCGCCAGGCAGGCCGGGGATTTTCGTCGTCATCACCGTGACCATGTGGCGGTGATGGCGCTTGCCGACGCGCTTCTTCACCGTGGCGCGGGTTTCGGCCAGCTTGTGAATCCGCGAGGCGATGGGAAGTTCGCCGTAGTCCTTCAGCCACGCCACCAGCGTCGCAACCGGAATGCGCTTTGCCTTGGGCGAGAGATAATGCTCGGCCAGCACATAGCCTTCGAGCGATTTGTCGTCGACCTGGCTGAACAAATCTTCAGCGACGGCGAAACTGCCGGCACGTTCGGCGGCGATGATCTTGCGATAGCGCGTCACGTCCTGCGGCGACAGCACCGTTGGCTGAAACTGAGGCGTGGATGATGGAGCAGGATTCTGCGCGCTCCCAGGGGACGCGGCCAGCACAAACGCAAATGCAACGACAAGACGGCGGATCATTGTTTTTTCTCCGGTCGGGTCTTGTTAGCGGACCGACGCTGTCTTCTCAAGCAATCCGAGCGACAGGATCTTTTTTTCCGTCGCCTGCAAATCACGCCATGCGAGTTTTTTATGCGAAGGCTGGCGCAGCAAATACGCCGGATGCAGCGTTGCCATCACCGGGATCATTACATCGCCGACACGATACTCGAGCCAACGTCCGCGCAATTTCATGATGCCTTCGGAAAAGCCGAGCACATGGCGCGCTGCAACGGCGCCGAGCAGAATGATGATCCCGGGATTCACGAGTTCGATATGGCGGCGCAGGAACGGCAGGCACATCGCAGCTTCTTCCGGCGATGGATCGCGGTTCTGCGGCGGGCGCCAGTTGAGCACGTTGGTGATGTAGGCCGAGGTGCGGTCGAGTTCGATCGCCGCCAGCATCTTGTCGAGCAATTTTCCGGCGCGGCCGACGAAGGGCAGGCCTTGACGATCTTCTTCGGCGCCGGGTGCTTCGCCGATGAACATGATGCGTGACAGCGGATTGCCGTCGGCGAAAACGGTGTGAGCGCAATTCTTCTTCAGCGCACAACCGTCGAAGCCTTCCAGCGCGGCTTTCAGTTCGGCCAGTGTGGTTGCAGCCGCGGCCAGTGTCTGCGCCGTGCCGATGGAATCGGATTCATTGGTTTCGAGCGCCAGCGCCGCGGGCGCGGCTGGGCGCGGCGGCACGAAGGAGGATGCAGGCTTGAACGCGGGCGGCACCGCGCTGCGCGCGGACCCCTCCCCCAAAACGCTGCGCGTTTTGGACCCTCCTTCAAGGGGAGGGTTGGAAGAGGCCACCAGCCGATTCACCGGCGCATCGCCGATGGTCTCGTCCGCGCCGGAATCAACCAGCCAGGCAAGCGCGGCGAGGGGATCGTCTTTCAACCGGTCCGACATTCTGAAGTCCCATTGGCTCCTCTAGCATACGGGAGGTAGCCGCTTCACGCGACCCCGTTTGGTTGACCCAGGCGCCGCGCCCGCCCCATAAAGCTGTGGGGGCATGGGTCTTGAGATGGCAGATAGCCGCGAAAGCATGGAATTTGACGTCGTGATCGTGGGCGGCGGGCCGGCCGGGCTTGCCGCGGCGATCCGGCTCAAACAGCGTGCCGGAGCGGCGGTCAGTGTCTGCGTGCTGGAAAAGGGGGCCGAAATCGGCGCCCATATCCTCTCCGGCGCGGTGCTCGATCCGGTGGCGCTGAACCAACTCATTCCGGATTGGCGGCAAAAGGGGGCGCCGCTCGATACCCCGGTCAGCGACGACCAGTTCCGCTATCTGACCGCAACCGGGTCGCTGCGTATTCCCAATGTCCTGCTGCCGCCTCTGATGAGCAATCGCGGCATGGAGATCGCAAGTCTGTCCAATCTCTGCCGCTGGCTGGGGCAAGAGGCGGAGGCGCTGGGGGTGGAAATCTATCCCGGTTTTCCGGCGGCCGACATTTTGGTCGGCGAGGACGGTGCCGTGCAGGGCGTCGTCACCGGCGATTTCGGCGTCGCCAAGGACGGCCATCACAAAGACACTTACACGCCGGGCATGGAACTTCGTGGGCGCTATACATTATTCGCCGAAGGTGCGCGCGGCTCGCTAACCAAACGCCTGATCGAACGCTTTCATCTGCAAGACGGCCGCGACATCCAAAAATACGGCATCGGCCTCAAGGAACTGTGGGAGATTGCGCCGGAAAAACATCAGCGCGGTTTGGTGCTGCACACCATGGGCTGGCCGCTCGACAACCACACTGGCGGCGGTTCGTTCGTTTATCACTGGGGCGAGCGCTATTGCGCCATCGGCTTTGTGCTGCATCTCGATTACGCCAACCCCTATCTGTCGCCGTTCGAGGAATTCCAGCGCTTCAAGCAGCATCCGGCGATCCGGCCGCTGTTCGAGGGGGGGCGGCGCCTGGCCTATGGCGCGCGGGCGCTGAACGAGGGCGGCTGGCAGGCGGTGCCCAAGCTGACCTTTCCCGGCGGCGCCCTGATCG